>JANOWZ010000202.1:0-7947 GCA_031418155.1 Deinococcales bacterium | reverse complement strand
GCGCGAAAACGACATCACCCGCCTGCCGATGCACCGTCGCGCCAGACTCGGGCTCGGCTACCTGCCGCAGGAGGCGAGCGCCTTCCGCCGCATGACCGCCCGTGACAACCTGTTGGCAATTTTGGAATTTCAGAACCTTTCGAGCAGCGAGAGGGGCCGCAAGGCGGACGAATTGCTCGAGGAGTTCCACCTTTCGCACCTGGCAAACAGCTTGGCGATCAGTCTGTCGGGCGGTGAACGCCGCAGGCTCGAAATTGCGCGGTCCTTGACGACCAATCCCGACTTTATCTTGTTGGACGAACCATTCACCGGCGTGGACCCGAAGAACGTCCGTGAGATTCAACGCCTGATCCGTGATTTGCGCGAGCGACGCGGTCTGGGCGTGTTCATCACCGATCACTCTGTGCGTGAAACCCTGGCGCTGACGGATCGCGTGTACCTGATGTACGACGGTCGGGTGGTGTTTTCTGGCACACCGGACGAATTCGCCCGTGATGCCAACGTTCGTGACCATTACCTCGGTGATGAGTTCGAGTTGTGAGGACCACAGCAAGATGGTGTGAGGATCACAACAGGATTTGACGGCTCGAGCCCTCGCTGCAACACACCTGAGGGCTGATCGGGAGGCGCACATGATCTGGTTCATTTTGCTCTCGAGCGTCGCGGTGTTGGGCGGCATCATCGCCTATGCCGGTGATGTCGTCGGGCGACGGGTTGGACGCAAGCACTTGCGGCTGTTCGGTTTGCGCCCGAAAACCACCGGATTGATCTTCGCGGTCGCCTCGGGCGTGCTGGTCGCCTTCCTAACCGTCGGCACGGTCGCGCTGCTGGCCCGCAACACGCTCGATACGGTCTCGCGGGCCCAGGAAATCCGGGACGAACGCGACCAGATCAAACGCGAGTTAGAGAGCCTGAACAGCGAGTACGACGACACCCAGGGCAAACTCGAGAATGCCAGCCAAAAACAGACTCAGCTTGAACAGGAACTAAAGGGCAGCCTGGAGAACCTGCGCCGCAAGCAACAAGAACTCGAGGCGACCGCCGATCTGAAGGGCCGATTGAACGATAAGGCCGCCTCGCTCGAACGCGCAAACCTGGCCTCGAGCACACAGATCAATACGCTCGCGGGTGAGGTCTTGAGCCTCGAGAGGCAACGCGCCACACTGCGGGCGACCGTGACCGAACTGGCCCGCAAACGCCAAACCCTTGACGAGCGCGGCAAGCAACTCGAGGCCCAGATCTTAGAGCTCAGCGACGAAAAAACCCGGCTCGAGGCGCGTGCCATCGCCCTGGAGAAACGCACGCAACGCGCCGAGGCCGCGATTGCCCCGACCCAAGAACGGCTCGCGTTGCTCGAGGCCCAAGTGCGAGATGCCACCAGTTCACGCGAAAAAGTTCAAGAGGACGTGGCCGGATTGCAAACCGATGTCAGCGAGTTGGCGCAAAAACGCAAGCAACTCGAGCAGGAAACCAGCAAATTGCGCCAGCAAAACCTCGATCTCGAGCGTTCCCTGGCCGACCGTGACGAGAACCTGCGCCAAGCCCGCAACGCCCTGCGCGAAGCCAGCCGAGGCAATTTTATCTTCCGTGAGGGCGAGTTGATCTTACAGACCGTCCTGCCTGAAGGTTCCGCTGCCGATGTGCGCACCCGCCTGTCTGCCGTTTTGCGTCAAGCCAGTCTGATCGCCGAAACGCAGGGATCGGCACGCGGCAAACCGCTGGCGCTCAAACCCAACAACGACCTTGAGCCTTACGTCACGCAGGCCCTCAAATTTCCAGGGCCAGACCTGGTGATGGTTCGGGCCAGCCGCAACCTCTCGCCCGGACTCGAGGTTCCGGTGACGCTGGACATCCGCGCCAACAAAACACTTTTCTACGCGGCCCAACCGATCCGGGTCCGCGAACTTTCGCTCGGGACGCAGGCGCAACCCAAAGCGCTTGAGGAGGTCCAAACGCAACTCGCCAGGTTGCTGCGCGAAACCATCGCCGACTTGCGCTCCAAAGGCGTGCCCTACGAAAACATCCCGTATGACAGCCTCAACGAAGACCAACTGCTGGCCTTTGCCGTGAAGTTGCAGACCATGACCGGAAATGTCGCCATCAGTGTCGCATCACGCCGTGATGTCACACCCAGCGGACCGCTCGAGTTTTACTTCGAGATTCTGATCAGCCCAAGCCTGAAGTAAGGTGTCAGCAGTTTACAGCGAGAAGGCTCGAGGTGCTTATTCCTTCCAAACCCCCTCGTTACGTACCCATTTCAAACGATTCAGCACTACAATGAATCCGTGGCAAAGATTCTTCTGGTCGAAGACGAACTCGAGCTTTCTCAAGTCCTCTCGCGTCACCTGAGCGATGAAGGCCACGCGGTTCGCGTAGCCCACGATGGGATTGGAGCGCTCGAGGCGGTCAAAGCGGAGGCATTCGATCTGATCGTGCTGGATTTGATGCTGCCGGGATTGGATGGGCTCGAGGTGGCGCGGCGCGTGCGCAACCGTGAGGTCACACCGATCTTGATGCTGACCGCCCGAGCCGAGGAAGCCGACCGCGTGACCGGGCTCGAGGCGGGCGCGGACGATTACCTCTCCAAACCGTTCGGATTGCGCGAATTCACGGCTCGGGTTCGGGCCTTGTTGCGCCGGGTACAACTCTTGCGCGAATCGCTTGAGCGCCTGCCCGAACCGGTTCGTTTTGGAACCTTAGAGCTTGATCCGGGCGCACGTTCGGTGCGAATCGCCGGTGAGGTCACAGACCTGACCCCTCGCGAGTACGATCTGCTGCTTCTGCTGGCGCGTCAACCGGGCCGGACGTTTAACCGTGACTTTTTGCTCGAACGCATTTGGGGTTCGAGCTTTGACGGTTCAGATCGCGTGGTGGACACGACCGTGGTGCGTTTGCGACGCAAGCTCGGCGGCGAGGGCGAACGGGTCGTCAGCGTCTGGGGCGTGGGTTATCGACTCGAGGCTTGAAGCTGGACCTGCAATCACGCAACCCAACGCGGGTTCTCAAAACGTGACGTTTGAGCCCGCGCAAAGTGATGCTGCGCTGGCTCCTCGATCCCCTTTGAAACGCATCCGTTGGAATGATCGCCTACTGTTCCGGGCCAGTTTCGTTCAAGCCCTCCTCGAGACCTTCGGTTTGGCCTTGGGCTTGCAAAGTTTGGCTTGGCTATGGGCGCGAACCGGGGCGGCTGCGCCCGGTCCAGAATTTTTGGCCTTCCTCGCCGAGCATTCATTGTGGGTGGTTGGCGTGCTTCTCTTGCGCCGCTCGAGTCACAAGACCATTTTCGGTTCGGAGTTGATCGCGCAACTCTGGCGTTTCATTCGAGCCCCCATTTTTGGCGCGTTGACCGGTGCGGGTTTCGCGCTGCTGATCTGGCAAACCTCGCAAGTCTTACCGATCTCGCGCAGTTTTTACGAATTTCAGGCGCTCGCAGTACCAGATGCCTCACGTGCGCTCGAGGCATTGCCCGCGTTGGCTCTCTCCACGATGTTGCGCTTTGTCTTTGCTTACGCCTTCCGGGCCGTCTGGCTCGAGGGTCGGCGTGTGCTGCGTTGGCGTTTGACAGCGCTCGCATTGGGTGGCGGAGTGCTCGCCAGCGGTGTGGTCGCGGTTTTGCCAAACTTCGTGACGCTCGCCCGCGATCCGAGCCGTCAAGTCACCGGCGATGCCCTGCGAGAAGCCCGAGATTTATCGGTTGCCTTTGAACCTGCACTGCGTTTCAATTTCACGGACGCGCAATTGCAAAACCTGCTCGAATACCTGACCAAACCGGGCCGGGCCAGACGTTTGCGGCAACTCGAGTCTGAGGGCGATCCAGCAGTGAAACTCTCCTTGCCCGCAACGATAGATCAGCAATTGTTCTTGCTTGACCCATCCGGTCAGGTCATTACCAGCAGCGGACCACAAGATGCCAGCCAGTTCGCCACACTCGGCTCGCTCGGGCAGGATGCGGCCCTCGAGACCGCCTGGAATGAGGTGCTGGCCGCCGCTGGTGCGGGCCGTTGTCGGGCCGTAAACATCACGCACGGTTCGCTGGTCACCCCACCTTCAGAACGCGACCTGTTAATCAACACCGAAGGCATGACTTTTGCCGGTTGTCCAGTCTTCGCCGCCAACACCGGGTTCGCTGCCCTCGCTGAAGGTGCGACCAGTGATCCGAACGGACGCTCGAGAAGCTGGTTGATTGCCGCAGTCCTGCGCCCCAACCGTGCCTCGAGCGCCTTGGGAGCCGACCTGATCGCGCAGGTCACGCATGACATTACGCTCGGGCTGGACACGCTTTCGCGGGCGTTCCTGCCGATTTTTCTGGCACTTGGCTTGCTGGGGTATGTGGCGGCGCAACGGTTGACCACACCGTTTGAACGCTTACTGGCAGGCTCGAGGGCTTTGCAATCCGGGCAGCTTGGTGCTCGAGTCGCGGTGGAAGGTGATGACGAAATCGCCCGCCTGGGCACGGAATTCAACACGATGGCAACCCAACTCGAGGCTTCACGATCTGAACTCGAGGCTTCACTGGCCAGCAATCGGCGTTTGACTGCAAACGCTTCGCACGAATTGCGCACGCCGCTGGCGGTGATGCGGGCGCACCTGGAATCGAACGAGATTCGCGGCACGCAACTGAGCCCACAAACTGCGAAAGTCCTCGCCCATGAAGTCGCACGGCTCGAGCATCTGGTGGAGGATTTGTTCACACTATCCCGCGCCGAATTGCATCAACTTGCCTTGAAACTCGAGCCGGTCAATCTGGGCGAACTGCTGCTCGGCATGACCGATTCGCTCGGGCCACTGGCGGCGCAACATCACGTGACGCTCTTGAATCACGCGCCGGAGGGCTTACCGGACGTTCAGGCAGACCGTGAACGCCTGCGGCAAGTGATCGGCAACCTGATTCACAACGGCTTGCGGTACACGCTCGAGGGCGGCATGGTGCGGCTCGAGGCCAGCATGATCGGCCAGCACGTGCACCTCAGCATTGAGGACACCGGCATCGGCATCGAACCCGAAGAACTCGAGCATGTCTTTGAACCGTTCTACCGCACCGATCCGGCCCGAACTCGAGCGACCGGCGGCGCGGGTTTGGGATTGTCCCTCGTGCGCGAACTGACCGAAGCGATGGGAGGACGGGTCTACGCCGAAAGTCAGGTTGGACGAGGCTCGAGGTTCACGCTCGAGTTGCGGGTTACGGGCTGAGTTTGGCAAAGAACCCGTGGGTGCGCTCTTGAGTGCATCCTGCAAGTCTCATAATGTGCTTTCTCGAGCCTGTCACACCCGAATAGTGGCTCGAGCACGCTACAGTGTGAGTCTTGTCGATTTGTTTTAGGTCGCCTTAACGCTTTTCCTGCATTCTGAGAACCATAAGGGTCCCAGGACCCACTAGGACTTTCCGGGGGAAGGATGAAAAATGTTTGATTTCGCGGTGATCGGGGGCGGCATTGTCGGGCTATCCACCGCCATGCAACTGAGCCAGAAGTACCCTGGCTGCAAAGTGCTGGTGCTCGAGAAGGAGAAACACTGGGCCGCACACCAGACCGGACACAATTCCGGCGTGATTCACTCGGGGATTTATTACAAGCCGGGGAGTTACAAGGCGCGTTTCGCCAAGGCGGGTGCGAAATCGATGGCGGATTTTGCCATCAAGCACAACATCGCCCATGAAATCACTGGCAAGTTGATCATCGCCAGCGACTCGAGCGAGATTGCGGGCCTCGAGAAGCTGTATCAACGCGGCCTCGAGAACGATGTGCCGGTCAAGAAAATGACCCCAGCCGAGGCCAAAGAGATTGAACCGCACGTCGCCTGTGTGCAGGCCGTGCAAGTCTCGAGCACCGGCATCATTGATTACAAGCAGGTTTGCGAAACCTACGCCAAAGAACTCGAGAAGATGGGCGGAGAGTTGCGGCTCGAGACGAAAGTCACCGGCCTCGCGTTCGGTGGCAGCGTTCACGTGATCGAAACGAACCGTGGCGCGTTCGAGGCGAAGTTCGTGGTCAATTGCGCGGGATTGTACTCGGATCGCGTGGCGAAGATGGGCAAGGCCGATCCACAGGCGCAAATCGTGCCGTTCCGTGGCGAATACTTTGAACTCACACCAGAAAAGCGCCACCTCGTCAAAACACTGATTTACCCCGTACCGAACCCGGACTTTCCATTTTTGGGCGTGCATTTCACGAAGATGATCGACGGCAGCGTTCACGCCGGACCGAACGCCGTGCTGTCATTCCGCCGCGAGGGGTATCACAAAACAGATTTCGACATTCCAGAATTGCTCGAGATTCTGACCTACCCCGGACTGTGGAAACTCGGGGCGAAAAACTGGCGCGAAGGGGCGATGGAAATGTGGCGCTCCTGGAACCGTGCCGCCTTCCTGAAAAGCCTGCAACACCTGATCCCAGAATTGACCGATGCGGACATTGTGCCAACCCATGCGGGCGTTCGGGCTCAAGCCTTGAAACCGGATGGTGGCATGGTCGATGACTTCCTGATCGTCGAAGCGCCACAGGCATTGCACGTCTGCAACGCACCCAGCCCCGCCGCCACAGCCAGCCTCGAGATCGGCAAAGAGATCGTGGCCCGCGTCGAAAAACACCTGGCCACCTCGAGCATGACCGCGCCGAAAGCGCCTGAATTGCAGCCCGCATGAAGGTCGTGATTCTGGCCGGAGGACTCGGCACGCGATTGGGCGAAGAGACGAGCGTGCGACCAAAACCGATGGTTGAGATCGGGCATCAACCAATTTTGTGGCACATCATGAAGTTGTACTCCAAGCATGGCCTGAACGATTTCGTGATTTTGTGCGGTTACAAATCGCACATCATCAAGGATTACTTCATCAATTACGCGATGCGGGCCAGCGACGTGACAATTGATTTCACGACCGGCGAAACCACCGTGATTCGTGGACCAACTGAACCTTGGAAAGTGACGCTCCTCGAGACAGGCCTCGAGACAAATCACGGCGGACGCCTCGGACGGGCACGCGATTACATCGACAACTCCACCTTCTGCATGCACTACGGCGATACGGTCAGCGATGTGAATATCACCAAAGAACTCGAGTTTCACAAAACCCACAACAGCATCGCCACCATGACGCTCGTACAACCACCGGGCCGATTCGGAGCCGTCTACATGGCCGAAGGCGAAAACATTATCGCCAGCTTCAAAGAAAAACCCGACGGCGACGGAGCCTGGGTCAACGGCGGCTTCTTCGTGCTCGAGCCGGGCATCATGGATTACATCGACGGCGACACCAGCGACTGGGGCGTGGTGCTCAAAAACGTGGCGCATGATGGGCAACTCGTCGGATTCCGTCACCTTGGATTCTGGCACCCGATGGACACGCTGCCGGACAAGAACAACCTCGAGAAACTCTGGGCGCAAGGAAACGCGCCATGGAAAGTCTGGTAGGACAAAAACAGAGGTGAAAGGTTAAAGGTCATAAGGAACACCCAGAACTTGAGACTGAAACGCACTTTTTACCTTTCACTTCAAACCAAAACGCCTCACTTTCAATTCGCTGCTCTTCACTTTTACCTTTCCACTTTCACCTTTTACCTAGCTATTCTTCCGGGAGGAAATCATGAAAATTCTTGTTACTGGCACTGAAGGTTACTTGGGCTGTCTCACCGCTGGCGTGCTGATGCGGGCCGGTCACGAAGTCTTGGGTGTGGACACGGGCTTCTACAAGGCAGGCTGGTTGTACAACGGCATCAACATGGCTCCGAAAACGCTCGAGAAGGACATCCGTCAAATCACGCTCGAAGATTTGCAGGGGATTGATGGGATTGTTCACATGGCGGAATTGTCGAACGATCCGCTCGGGGCACTCGCGCCGCACATCACGTATGACGTGAACCACAAGGGCAGTGTGCGTCTCGCCAAGCTCGCCAAAGAAGCGGGAGTCTCGAGGTTCGTCTACATGAGTTCTTGCAGCGTTTACGGCGTGGC
>JANOWZ010000201.1:0-2286 GCA_031418155.1 Deinococcales bacterium | reverse complement strand
ATACGCGGCGGGCAGCACGGAAGTCATCGGCATGATGATCGAAAGCCACATCCATGAAGGCAAGCAGAGCATCCCAACCGACGGCACGCCATTGAAGTACGGGGTCAGCGTCACGGATGCCTGCATCGGCTGGGAAGAAACTGAAAGCTTGCTCGCAGGTGCGTTCGAGCGAGGACGCAAAGCGAACCCAACGCTCGCCGGAGCATGAAAAAGGCAGAGGAAAGAGAAAAGAGGAAAGAGGAAAGTGAAACCCAGGCTCGAGATTCGAGGTTTTTGCTGTTACTTTCCTCTTTAACCTTTCACCTTTTCTCTTGGGCTTCCCTGTGATTCCGCAGGCGAAACTCGAGCCAATTTTTGGTTCTGTCGTGATCGCTGGCGTTGGTTTGATCGGCGGTTCGGTCGCGCTCGGATTGCATGGTCGGTTTCTGGCTCGAGAAGTGATTGGCTTTGATGCGAACCCACAAAACCTCGAGACGGCACTGGCGCTGGGTGTGATTGACGTGGCGAAACTCGAGCCTGGAGCGTGGTTGGCGAATGTTGATTTGATCGTGTTCGCCGCGCCCGTTCGCGTGCTGCCCGCGTTGATCGCTAGCTTCCTGCCATTCATTGGACCGCAAACCTTGCTGACCGATGTCGGTAGCGTCAAAGCCCCACTGCTCGAGGCATTGCAAGATTTACCGACTGAGGTTCGATCACGATTCGTTGGTGGACATCCGATGGCTGGTTCCGAACGTGGCGGCGTGGAACATTCAAGCGCGGGGTTGCTCGAGAATGCCGTCTGGGTTCTGACACCGACCGCCGAAACGAATCCGATTGCGACCGAGAAAATTCGTGGCATGGTCGAATCGCTCGGAGCGCGTCCTGTGATGTTTGAAGCCCTCGAGCATGACCGTTTGGTGGCGACCGTCTCACACCTGCCGTACCTGAGTGCATTGGCTTTGACACGACTGATCGCACGACACGAAGAACGCGATGGCCTCGCGCTCTTGGCCGCCGGAGGTTTCCGCGACCTGACCCGCATCGCCAGCGGCGACCCACGCATGAGCCGCGATATGACCGTTGAAAATCGCACCGCACTGCGCGAAGCGATGGCGCGTTACCGCCAAGAACTCGAAGCTTTGGAAACCATGCTCGAGGAACCCGAAGCACTGCTCGAGGCCGCGCATGAAGGCAAGAAGGCTCGAGACAGCCTGCCAGTCGTGCGTCGATCCCTACTGCCTGCGCTGCACGATTTGATCGTCGCCGTTCCCGACAAACCCGGCGAGTTTGCCCGAATCACCACACTCGTCGGCGACGCAGGCGTGAACATCAAAGACATCGAAGTGCTCGCCATCAGAGATCAAGGCGGCGCGGTCAGACTAGGATTCTCGAGCCTTGAAGAAGCACAAGCCGCGAAGGTTGTCCTCGAAGCCTCGAGTTACCTGGTGCGCGGACGGAATTGAAAAGGTAGTGGATCGCCACACGGTATTTATAGGCTCTCGAGACTCGAGAACCCGCATCGATCACCATGTCCCGACCCATTTTTTTCGTGTGACGATCCAGTAGGGTGCGCCGTGCGCACCGGTTTGCGCTCACGGTGCGCACGGCGCACCCTACAACTCGAGCCTTACGCTTTGAGATCCTTGCTCGAGCGTTTCTGCAACGCGTACTGCCGTTCGGTTGGACGGAATCCCACGCTCTCGTAGATCCTTGCGGCATGGTATTCCGGGTCGGCACACATCACCAAGGTTTTCGCTTTCATCACCTCGAGCCCGTATTTGGCGACGTGGTGCACGAGCGAACCGCAAAGGCCGCGCCGACGAAAATCTGGATGCGTTTCGACATTCTGAAAACGCGCTACACGATCACCGTCAAAGTGATTGCCTTCAAATCCAGCGTCCGAGTACAGGCCCATGCTGCACACCAAGCGATCCTCGAGAAACGCGCCGAACCACTGCCCGAGGCCAGCCTCACCCATGCGGCGACGATTTAAATTCTTACGTTGCAAAAACACGCGATAGCCTTCCGGTTCGTACCCGTCGTCATTGCAGAGCAAACCCAACTCGAGCAATTGCGCCCAATCATCTTCCGACTCGAGCGTGCGATATGTCGCCTCGAGATTGACTTTTGGTGGCGCGTGAACCTCAATTGCGGTCATGACAATGGTTTCCTCGAAGTCCAAACCGGCAGCGACGAACGCCTGCGCATCACCGGGTTCCTGGCCGTCCCAGCCAATCGCAATGTGTTTCGCATACGGAATTTCTTTGGCGAAAACCTCGAGCCAATCTTCCACATCACCCGAAGTTG
>JANOWZ010000200.1:0-11127 GCA_031418155.1 Deinococcales bacterium | reverse complement strand
ATTCGGAGTTCCAGCCTGACCCAAGCTCGAGATCGGCTCGGTATTGAACCTCTTCAAAATTTATTCGAGTTGCTGACCAGCAAATTCACGCTTGAACACACGAATTTTGATACGTGGCGTGACTTAACGATCTTCGGTATGAATGGTAGCACCATGTGCGTACCAGACAGCATCGAGAACCGCGAATACTTTAGAGCCCCATCAAATGGTACTCGAGGAGAAAGCGGCTACCCGCAAGTACGATTGGTTGGACTGATGCGACTCGGATTGCATCGCCTGACCGGACTGAACATTGGCAAGCTGCTCCCCGGTACGCCGGGAAGGTCGAGGAGCCGAAGTAACGAATCTTTCCTTTATTATTTTTCCGCCTTTTCGAAATACGTCCAGCACGCGAATTCTCTGGATCGCCAGTAAACCACTTTATTATTTGCGTACAATTTCCTTGAGGTGAATCACAGTCCAATTTGACATCACCCAAAGCACCCACAACAACGTGGTCAGACTCGAGCGCAACCTCTCTCCGGATTGTGCTCGAGATTTTTGTTTGCCCACCTCGAGTTCATTGCAGGCACAGGACTGAACCACGGGCCTGAACTTTCGTTCGGGTGGCTTTGACAAGACCCGAGAAGTGTGCGAGTTTCGTGCTGGATGCTCAAACACCTGCTGCCAATCACCTTGCTGCTGATGCTCACACTGGGCCAAGCCCCGGCACAAAACGCGGTTGTGACCCGCGAAGTTCGCTTCGAGAACGCCAACTTCCTGGTGGTCGATGTGGACCTGCAACGCTCGAAACTCGAGTTGCATTGGCGCAACCCGACAGGCGATCCTTTTTTGAACTTTGGGGCGCTCGAGGATTACTTGCTTGCGGATGGGCAACGGCTGCTGGCCGCGATGAACGCCGGGATTTTTGACACGAATTCTCGCCCGTTGGGACTGCACATCGAACGCGGTCAAATCCTCAGGCGGCTCAACTCGAGGCGCAGCGGTTACGGCAATTTTTACTTGCAACCCAACGGTGTGTTTTTCCTCGAACGCTCCAACGGCACGATACGCGCACGCCTGCTGACCACAACGGCGTTTGAACGCGCCCATCCAGACATCCGTGAAACCGGCAGCAGTGCGCGGGTGCTCGAGGCCACACAATCCGGGCCGATGCTGGTGGTCGATGGTCGGATCAATTCGGTGTTCAAACCCGATTCGGGCAATCGCCTGATCCGCAACGCCATCGGCGTGCGATCCGCGAACCGGGTGCTGCTGGTGCTGACGCAAACGCCGGTCAATTTTCACACGCTCGCACGGTTCCTGCGCGATCAACTCAAATGCGCCAACGCCTTGTACATGGATGGCAATATCTCCAACCTGTACGTACCTGGAAGCAAAAATGCTTCAAGCATCAGCAACTTTGGCGGCATGATCACCGTGCTCGAGCCGTAAGCTTTACTTGTAACTGACGCTCATGACCACACTGGCAGATTGCCCATCCGGGTTCGGACCGAACGCGACATTGAACTCACGACCATTGACCGCGAAAAAGCCGACAAACACAAAATTGTTGCTGCGTTTCCAACCATCAAACAGGCGTTCGATGTACGCGCCGGTCTCATTCGCGGTGCCGATCAGGTTGCCCTCAAATGCCGACTGGAACGCCGGAAAGTCACCCGGCACTTTGGCGCAGACGTGGCTGAAACGCGGATCGATGTCGGCAGCCAGATCATACGGACAGGTGAAGACCAAACCGCCAGAACGGTTGATGACCGTCTCGAGCAGGGATTTGACCTGTTCGTTGCTGGGTTTCCCCGTGAAAAACGCACGCAGGGATGTGCTCGGGGCGCAGGAGCAGAACGCAACACTCAGGATGATCAAAAATAGCAGTTTCTTCATGACCTCACCATCCTACGCTCATTCTAAAGGCTCGAAGGTGAGGAGGGTTTGTGGGTTAACCCACACGATCATGGTTTTCAGAGCCTATTCGGATGAATGGAGGTGAGATGATCTCAACCTTGGTCGGAAACAAAGCGGGAGTCTCGAGTAACACGCGAACCTACCTAGACCGAAGACGCTCGCCTCATCTTTCGAGAGCAAAATTTCTACAGTACTTGTTCGCAGTAACCTTCAACCTTTGACCGCACCCTCGAGTCCGCGCATGAAGTACTTTTGGAAGAACAAAAAGATGATGATGATCGGCACGACCTGAATCACCGCGCCCGCACTGATCGCTCGAGTATTCGTGGAAAACGTTCCGGCCAAATCCAGCAAGCCCGCCGAGAGCGGGTACAGGTTGCGGTCGCGCAGGACAATCACCGGCCAGAGGAACGTGTTCCAGAAGGCCACAAATTGCAAAATGCTGAACGCCGCAATCGTCGGCATCGTCAATGGCAGCATGATCCGTCGCCAAACCGTCAGTTCAGATGCGCCATCCATCCGTGCCGCCTCGAGCAGTTCGAGCGGAATCGAAAGGTACGCCTGACGCATCAGGAACAAGCCAACCGTGCTCGAGAGTGCAGGCATGATGATCGTTGCAAATTGATACCAGGCGCTTCGTGGCACGTCCATGTGCAGCAGGCCGCTCAGAAAATGTCCGAGGTTGACGGTGGTCATGTAGTTGACGATCAGGCCCGCCTCGTTCGGCAAGACCAGTGTGGCGAGGATCGCATAAAAAATAAAATCCCTGCCCGGAAAATTCATTTTTGCCAGCGGGTACGCTCCAAGCGTCGCCAGCAGCACGCTCGCGCCGACACCGAGGCTGCAAATGATCAGGCTGTTCAAGACCTGCTGCGCGACCGGCACGAGGCTGAAGACATCGACATAATTGCGAGCGCCAGGGGCTTTCGGAATCCACGGCGGCGGAAACTCGAAGGCCAGCCCACCGGTCGTCTCGAGGCTGGTCAGAAGCGTCCAGTAGAACGGGTACAGCGCAATCAGTGCAATTAGCCCGAGGGCGGCATAGACAACCGTGTTCGTGGCCCGATCACGGTTGCGTTTGCGATTGCGGTTTTGCGTGATCAAGTCAAGGTCGGTCATGCGCTTTGGTTCCCTCGAGTCAATCTGAAATTCACGATGCTGAAGAGCAGACTGACGACCGCAATCACCAGTCCGGCGGCGGCGGCGTAGCCGAAACGGAAATCACCAAAAGATTTGGAGTAGACAAAAAACATCGCCGTGTAGGTGCTTCCGGCTGGACCGCCGGAGGTCATGACGTAAATTTCTTCAAAGACTTTGATCGCACTGATCGTGGACAGAAGGCTGCAAATCAGGATGGTGGGTCGCAAGCCCGGAAAGGTCACGTACTGGAAGACGTGCCAGCGGTTCGCGCCGTCCACCACGGCGGCCTCCTCGAGCGACCGGTCTATGGATTGCAATCCCGCAAGATACAGGACCATGTAATATCCGATGCCTTTCCACAGGGTGACAAACATGATCGCCCAGAGTGCCAGGTTCGGATTGTTGAGGACGTTCGTTGGGTTGTTCGGGTCCATCAGGCCCAATCGCGTCAGAATGAAATTGACTGGCCCAAATTGGTTGTACATCCAGCCCCAGATCAAACCGACCACCGCGAAGCTCGTCACGACCGGCACGTAAAAGGCGGTGCGAAAAAACGCAATTCCAGGAATCTGTCGGTTAACCAGCATCGCCAGACCAATCGAGCAAAATTGAATCACCGGCACGACCAGGATGTAACGCAAAGAGTTGGTCAGGCCGTACCAGAAATTGCGATCCGGTCCTCGGGCCGCAAACTCGCCCAGGCCAAAGAGTTCCTGAAAATTTTTCAGCCCCACCCACTCGAGTTGCAATCCACGGATCTCTTTGACCTCGTTAAAGGCCAAGAACGTGCCGAAAAGTATGGGCCAGAAAGTGAAGACGACCTTGAACAGCAGCACCGGCAGCAGGAAGGCGTAGGCGATCAGCGTGGTGCGCCAGAATCGGTTGCGAACCCCCACGGCCAGCGATTGGTGCTCGGATTTTTTCACGGCGAAACTCATGCGGCCCAAGCTTACCGCAGCGCGGGCTGGCGGGAGAAGGGCAGAGGAGAAGAGGAACAGAAACCTCACAGGCTCGAGTTTTTCACTTTGACCTTGCTACTGTCCCGCAAAACACACGTCGGCCAGGATGTCATCCGGGATCGGGTAGGTTTGCTGCGCCCCATTGCCAACCCGGTAGACGATCAACGCCTGCAAAAACGCGGTGTCGAGCCGTTTGAAGTTGGTCTTGCACGAATACTGCGCCTTGATCGAGGTGCTCGTGATCGCGGCAGAGAACCCTCGAGACGGTTGCAGCACCAGCCCGAGCCTGTTGGGGTTCGCAAGCTTGGTGCGTTCGGGCAGGCCGCGTTCGTTCTGCGCCCAAGCCTCGATCTGATCGAACCAACTTGGGTCGTACCGTGGCTCGAGCAGGATTTGTTGGGCGCTCGCCTGCGATGGCGCGTACTCGATGCGGTCAATGGTGATCGCTTGGCCCGAGTCGTTGAAAACCTGCATTCCCAGGTACAACCGATCCGAGACGACCTGTTCGGCGCGTTCAAAACTGATCGCGTACTTGGGTTTGGGTTTGAGGTACAAAACCCGGTTCGGTCCGACGTACACGGCGCGTTTGGAGCCATCCTTCAAGATCAAAGTCAGCGTGTCGAACTCGAAATCGTCCCCCGGCCTGAGGTCAAACGTGACCTCGAGCAGGTCCTGTCTGAACGCCCGAAAGGTGCGCCAGGGTTTCAAACGCAACGGCTTGCCATTCAGACTGGTGATCTCGAGCTTGCTGAACTCGAGCACCCTGTTGCGTTGAAAGTACGCGATCACCAGATTGTCTTCAAAGCCGTGCAGCAAGTGCATTTTCGGCTCGAGCCAGGTGGGTTTCGGACCGGCCAGAGCCGATCCAATCAGGCCCGATCCAATCGGGCCCGATCCAATCAGAGCCAACACCGGCAAGATCAACCAAGCCCGAGCCACGAACCGCATGGCTGAAGTCTAGTCCTTACTGAATCAGCTTGCTTGAGGTCCAAATGCCGCTGCGCCATCGCAGGCCGTAAACGAACGCCAGCAGGGTTAGGTAAACGAACGGCCCGCCCCACGCGCCGAGCAACCCGAGTTTGAAGACAAACGCCAGCAACCAACCTCCACCCAGCATCAAGCTCCATGAGGCCAGCAACGTTGTGATCGCGGTGAACCGTGTGTCACCGGCCCCGTTCAGTGATGCCCGAAAAACAATGTTGGCCGCGTCAAAGACCTGATAGAACGCCATCAGTTTCAAAACACTCGAGCCGAGCACAATCACTTGCTCGTCCCTGCTGAACAATCGCATCATCGGTTCGGGAAAAACCCAGAAACCCACACCGACCATGCCCATCCAGGCGACGCACAACCAGACGGCGTGATACCCGGCTCGGGTGGCGGTGGGAATGTCTTTTGCGCCAATGAATCGCCCCACCAGGCTCGAGGCGGCCACCGAAAAGCCAAATCCTGGCATGAACGCCAGCGCACTGATCTGATTTGCCACCTGCGTTGCCGCCAGTTCTGCCGTGCCGAGCCTTCCGGTCAAGGCCAGAAACGCCGCGAACGCACCAACCTCAACGAATTCCATCACGCCGAGCGGTGCGCCAACCCGCAAAACGTTCAACAACTCAGACACTTTGGGGACATTCCACTCGAGTTTCAACCCCAACGCTTTGCGCCTCGAGAAGACCACCAGCACCGCCAGCACTGCCCCGATCACGGTGGCAAGCACCGTCGCAATCGCGCTGCCACGCAAACCCAACGCCGGAAAACCCAAATTGCCCAAGGCCAGCACCCAATTGAAGAAAATGTTCAGCAAGACTTGTACCCACATCAACAGCATCGGTCGTCTCGAATCCCCGAGGCTGGTCAGGAAACCGGTCAGCACGGTCGTCAGCAAATTGAACGGGATTTCCAACAGGCGAATGTTGGCAAACTCGAGGGCTCCGGCACTCACGGCAGGTGATGCGCCAGCGAGCGCGAAAATCGTGGGAAACGCCAACCAGAAGATTGGAATCGCCACGCACAAGATCAAGGCCAGCCACAAGAAATGCTGCAAGGCTCGAGCGACCGCCACACCATCTTTGGCCCCGAACGCCTGGGAAGCGAACGGCATGATGCCGTTCACCGTGCCGCGCAACAGCAGCAGTAAGGTGAAAAACACCAGCCCGCCCAAACCAACGGCGGCCTGCGCATCTGTGGAGATTTGCCCCATGAACAGTGTGTCCACAAAGCCATGCAGCGCGAACGCCAAATTCATGCCCACAATCGGCATGGCGAGCTTAACGATCTCGAGCGTCAAACCGGGTCTTTTTGGGGCTGGAACCACAGACTGCATTCCTCGAGTCTATCCTGGGTTCCTCAGGGCGGACAGCGCCAAAGTGCGTAGTGGCGGCGATGAGGAAAGCCTCAGGCTCGAGATGATTCGGGTTTATCCGTGACTTTTATTTATTCCGCATCTTCGAGCGCTGGCGTGTCTTTCCAACGTTTCGCCCGCGTGTTCTCAATGCCAAATTGATCTAAGACTCGAGCCGTGACGAAACCGAGCAGGTCTGAAATGTCTTTTGGTGCATGGTAAAAACCGGGACTCGCGGGCAGGATTCGAGCACCCGCATCGAAGGCTTTGAGCATGGATTCCAGCATCGGTCTCGAATAAGGCGCTTCTCGAGGCACCAAGACGAGCGGGCGGCGTTCTTTGAGGTGAACGTGCGCGGCCCGAGTGGTCAACGTGTCACCCAATCCGTGCGCGATCTTTGCCAAGGTGCTGCTCGAGCATGGAATCACCACCATGCCCAAGGTCACAAACGATCCTGAGGCGATGCTCGCGCCAACGTCGCGGTCGTCATGAACCACGGTGGCGTGCTGCTCGAGTTCGGATTTGGGCAAGTTCATTTCGCTCGCCAAGACGCGACTTGCCCCATCAGAAATCACCAGGTGCGTTTCGATGGGCAATCCAGCCAGGGTTTGCAGCAGGTCCAGCGCGTAGGGTGCGCCGCTCGCGCCAGTCATGCCAATCACCAATCGTTGCCGAGAATTCGTCCGAGTGCTCACCCGAGCATCATCGCATGGGTTGGAACGCTCGAGTGCGTTCGGGACCGGAATCTCAAAAATACAGAGGAAAGATCAAAGGTGAAAGTGGAAAGGAACAGCCAAAACCAAAAATGCGAGCCTCGAGCCGTTACTTTTCTCTTTCTTGCTCACAAGACAGCACCTTCTTGGCCCCACACCAGCACCTGTCTTGATCCCAACCATGCACCTGACGGGCGGGATCGCTCACGGGCTTGGGCCGCTCACGGGCTGTTCGCGCTTCCTCTTTTTTGACTTTCCTCTGCCCTTTGGTCCCAGGCCCCCTTAACAAGCTCACGCGAAACAGGCATAATCCCAAAATGACGAGCACCATGAACGCCACCGAACGTCGCAAGCGGCAACTCGAGGATACGATCGATGTTCACTTCCAGGACATTCGCAAATCCTTCGGCGCTTTCGATGTCTTAAAAGGCATCAACCTCGAGATTCGACGCGGCGAATTTTTCAGTCTGCTCGGGCCGAGCGGATGCGGGAAAACGACACTGCTGCGCATTCTGGCTGGGTTTGAGTTCGCCGATTCCGGCGGCGTTTTTTTACGTGGGCAGGATGTCGCCAAGCTGCCACCGAATCAACGCAGCGTCAATACGGTCTTCCAAAATTACGCGCTGTTCCCGCACATGACCGTTGCCGAGAACGTCGGCTTCGGTTTGAAGATGCGCAAGCAAACCGAGATCAAATCCAAAGTTGATACCGCGCTCGAGATGGTTGAGATCACGCAGTTTGCTACACGCAAACCCAATCAGCTTTCGGGCGGTCAGCGTCAACGTGTGGCCCTTGCGAGAGCCTTGGTCAATGAACCGCAGGTGGTTTTGCTGGACGAGCCATTGTCGGCCTTGGATCGTAAATTGCGCCAGAGCTTGCAGGTCGAATTGATGCGGTTGCAATCGCGCCTCGGATTGACCTTTATTTTTGTGACGCACGACCAGGAAGAGGCACTCACCATGTCGGATCGATTGGCCGTGATGAACAAAGGGCAAATCGAACAACTCGGTGTGGCAGAGGAGATGTACGAACGGCCCGCGACACCGTTCGTTGCCAAATTCTTAGGCTCGAGCAATTTGATCACCGGCACCGTGATTGGCCCGAACAAACTCAGCACGCCGTTCGGTGAACTTGAGGTTCAAGACCCGCTGCCGAAAAGTGGCGAGGTGCAAGTCTCACTGCGGCCCGAAAAAGTTCAACTCTCCCGTACAGGTTTCGGCGCAATGCCAAACCAAGTTGTTGCAACCATCACCGATGAGATCTACTCCGGGGCAGAAAACGAGTATCGCCTGCACTGCGCTGGAGACCTCGAGCTTTCGGCTGAAGTCATGAATTCTGGCCTTGAACATCACGATTTTGAACCCGGTGAGAGGGTCATCGCCTACCTGCCACCCGAACGCCTGGTCGTGCTCGGCGGCGCAAAGCTTTCGGATTTGGATTTGGAGGGACACTGATGGCGCTCGCCAAACCAGCCAAGAAAACCATGCTCGAACACAAAGAAAGCGTCGGCGGTGAAGTCCTGACCACACCGCAGGTTCGCGCTCGAGCCTTAATCACCGCAGGTCCGGGCGTGTTCTGGATTTCACTGTTCCTGATCCTGCCAAGTTTTTTGCTGCTCGGCTATTCGTTTTTAACCAAAGGCGAGATCAATCCGGCAGAATTGCCGGCCACGCTCGAGAATTACGCTCGCTTCGCGGGGCAAGATGCGTTCGGGGATTTTGATCCGGCGTACTGGATCATCATCGGTCGCAGCGTCGTGGTGAGCCTCGTGACGACGTTGTTCTGTGTTCTTTTGGCCTACCCGCTCGCGTTCTTCATCGCCGCGCATGGACCTCGAGCCCGCAATCAACTCTTGCTGTTGGTGATCGCGCCGAGTTGGATCAACCTGGTGATTCGCACGTATGCGTTCATGATCATTTTCAACCCATCCAGCCCGATCACCAACCTCGCCAGATTCTTCGGCATCGTCGGTGAGAACGAAGGTTTGTACCCCTCGAGCTTCGCGGTTTACGTCGGCATGGTCAACATCTTCCTGCCTTTCCTGGTGCTGCCGCTGTACACCGCCGTCGAACGCCTCGATTGGAGTTTGCTCGAGGCCGCGCAAGATTTGTACGCCAGCAAAGCCCAGGCGTTCTGGAATGTGATCGTGCCGCAGACGCTGCCCGGACTGGTGGCCGGTGTGATCCTGACGGCGATTCCGGCGCTCGGCATGTTCGTCGTGCCGGATTTGCTCGGCGGTGCGAAAACCGCCTTGATCGGTAACGCGATTCAACAGCAATTCAGCACCTCCAGGGATTGGCCTTTCGGCGCGGCGATCAGTTTCATCATCATGGCGTTCACACTGCTGGTCTTGTACTTGTACTCGAGGCGTGTTGGCGAAGAGGGGATGCGTGACCTGCTGTGAAAGAACGCCTGCAACGTCCAATCTCCCCCGGCCTTCGTCTCACCGCAATCCTGTCGTTCGCGTTTATTTACCTGCCCATCCTGATCGTGATGCTGTACTCGTTCAATGACAGCAAGTACAGCCTCGAGTGGAAGGGCTTTACCCTGAAGTGGTACACGGTCCTCGCGCAGAACGATCTGGTGCTCGATGCGACACAGAACACGTTCATCCTGGCGGTGGTTTCGACCGCAATTGCCACAGTGCTCGGCACGTTGTTGGGGTACGGCTTGCACCGGTTTAAATTTCCCGGCTCGAGGTTTTTTCAATGGTTGATGTACATTCCGGTGGTCACGCCGGATATCGTGATGGCGATTTCGTTGGTGCTGACCTATGCACTTTTGCGCAATCTGCTCGGGCCGTTCGGAACCATCTTCGATCCGGGCCTGCCAACCATGATCATCGCGCATGTCACCTTCGAGATTGCGTTCGTGGCGATCATCGTTCGCTCACGGTTGGCGGGGCTCGATCCGGCGCTCGAGGAGGCTGCGAGAGACTTGTACGCTGGCCCGATTGAAACCGTGCGTCACGTGGTTTTGCCGCTCGCGCTTCCCGGAATCGTTTCGGGCGCGTTGCTGGCGTTCACACTTTCGATCGATGATTTCGTGATCTCGTTTTTCACCTCGGGCCGATTGAACACGTTGCCGATTTTGATTTACTCGAGCGTCAAGCGTGGCATCACGCCGGATATTAACGCGCTCTCAACGTTCATCGTTTTGATTACGATTCTTGCGGTTGCCGCCACGAACGTCTTGCGAAGGAATTCAGATTGATGTCGATGCTTGAGGCGTTGCCACCTCCTGAGGTTTAGGTCACATTGAGGCTCGAGCTTGCATTGCAGAATCACGCATCTTGCACGACCTTCCCCCAACTTCTTCACGACTCGCTTTTTACACCGGAGGAATTATGAATCGACACAGTATGAAACGACGCATCGCCTTACTGACCATCGCCGCTCTCGCCAGTGCCAGCATCATCTCGAGCCAGATTCAGGCGCAACAAAATGTGCTGAATCTCTTCAACTGGTCCGAGTACATGGACCCGGCGATCTTGAAGGATTTCGAGAAGAAATTCAATGTCAAGGTGAACGTCAGTTTGTTTGAAAGCAACGAGGACATGATCGCCAAGCTCGAGACGAGCGGCAAAGGCCAGTACGATGTCGTCGTACCTGGGCAGTACGCCGTGCCGATTTTGGCGAAAAAAGGGTTGGTGGAAAAACTCGACAAGGCGCAAATTCCGAACTTGAAGAACCTGTCCAAAAAGTTTGTCAATCCCAGTTACGATCCGGGCAACACGTATTCAATGGCCTACCAATGGGGCACGGTTGGAATTGTTTACCGCAAGGACAAGCTCAAGAATTTTGATCCCTCCTGGAGTTTGCTGTTTGACAAATCCAAGCAGCAGGGGCCGTTTATCATGATGGATTCGACCCGCGAGATGCTCGGGCCGGTGCTGATGTACTTGGGCAAAAGTTTGAACACGACCAACAAACCCGATTTGAAAAAGGCGCTCGAGTTGATGATCGATGCCAAAGGCCGCAGCCTCGGCTTCGACGGCGGTGTTGGCGGCAAGAACAAGGTCGTGGCTGGTCAAGCCAATTACGCGGTGGCTTACAACGGTGATGCGATCAAAGCG
>JANOWZ010000199.1:0-5015 GCA_031418155.1 Deinococcales bacterium | reverse complement strand
ATTCGGAGTTCCAGCCTGACCCAAGCTCGAGATCGGCTCGGTATTGAACCTCTTCAAAATTTATTCGAGTTGCTGACCAGCAAATTCACGCTTGAACACACGAATTTTGATACGTGGCGTGACTTAACGATCTTCGGTATGGATGGAAGCACCCTGTGCGTACCAGACAGCATCGAGAACCGCGACTAGTGGATCGTCACACGGTAAAGACGGGGTACAACCGCTTTAGCTTGATCTGCGCATCCGCAGACCTGAACTGCCAATCAATCCGTACCGCCCGAGCACGCCGATCCGTCACCCACCGCTCAACCACGGTCGTCAACGCCAAGACATCACCAACCCGTTCACGCAACGCCTGACGAGCCAACGCTGACCACTCGAGTTCTTGCACGTTCAACCAGCTTCCGTGTTTTGGCGTGAAATGAAATTCAAACCGTCTCGCCAACGCTCGAGCTTCCGCCGCTGGAAACGCCTCATACAAAGCGGCTTTCGTGTGCGTGTTTAAGTTGTCCTGCACCAGCACCATCACCTCTACATTTGGAAACGCTTCGGATAACCGTTTGAGCGCATGGGCGTAATCCAACTTCGTTCGCCGTTCTGTGACCCAGACATCCCGATTGCCAGTCAATGGTTCGACCCAACCGAACAGATTTGCTGTCCCCAACCGTTCGTACTCATAATCCTCGCGTTTGACCTGACCCGGTTTCGGATTGATGGGTTGCAAAACGTCACGAATCAACTGGCATGGCTTTTCGTCTAAACCCACCACAGGACGTGCTGGATTGTACGGTCGTTCGTAAACGTCCAACACGTCTTCCATCGCACACACGAACACTGCGTTCTGTTCGGGTGGGATGCACCACTGGTCTTTCAAGTGCGGCGAAAGTTCGTTTTTTTTAGGGTCCGACGAACACTCTCCCGAGCGATGCTTTCAACAAGCTCGAGACCAACGACTTGATCGGCAATCATGCGCAGGGTCCAATCAGGTTCACCGTTTGGTGTTTTCGAGCAGGCGACCCTGCCCGTCAGGTGCATGTTCAGGGTCAAAAAGCAATTTTGATGATTTGGGCTTCGACACGACCATCGATTTTGATGGGTTGACCTTTGTCTTTTCGGGCTTTGCGGTGGAGCGTGGTTTCGAGTCCTTGCTTGCAAAATTTCTTGCGGATGTGTTCAACGGTATGAACATCTACGCCGAGATTTTCGGCGATACGAGCATCCTGGTGGTTGGGACCGCCTGTGTCAGCTTGGAGCTGGATGCGGGCTCGAGTGATGGCTTGGGCTGGGTGCTTGCCAGTGCGGGTGAAGCTGGTCAGGAATTGGCGTTGTTCGTCGGTCAGGGTTACGAAGTGTCGTTTCACCTGGTGAGCGTAATTCAATCCGCCCTAGCAAACAAAAAACATGTGACAATCCACTAGCACCCCTCGCGCAACTCCTCACCACCCTCGTCCAAGCTGCTGACAACAACACTGCCCTCGCTCTGAGTGACACCAACGAAACTGTCTCACCGACCGTTTCAACCGAATCATTCAAACCCAACGGCTGACTTCGGTAC
This sequence comes from Deinococcales bacterium, assembly GCA_031418155.1. Taxonomy (GTDB): domain Bacteria; phylum Deinococcota; class Deinococci; order Deinococcales; family JAAFIG01; genus JANOWZ01. The sequence continues at coordinate 3,460 of JANOWZ010000199.1, read as the reverse complement.
TCACCACCCTCGTTTTGAGGCTCGCATTGACTGGCAGATACCTGATCCTGGATCTTGGCCCCTACAGCAGCACCTTACGGGCTTGGGCCGCATGACACCATCCTGGAGAAATTCACCGCCAAATTGGGCTGCGTGTTCAAACTCAGCGCGAACAGCCCGCAAGGTGCTGTCTTGTGAGCAAGAAGAGCTACGAAACGCAATTGCTATTTGCTTGGCTTGAATGTTTTGCTGTGCTGGAGCAATGCAAAACGCACGATCCCGATTGGTTTTCGGATTTACGTCGCTCAAGATGTCAGTAAATTTGATCTGTCCATGCAGCTTCTCAGATTTGCGCATGACACGCTGAAACTCGAGCCGGAATACGTGCTGTTCGATTCCTGGTACGGCAGCGAAGCGTTGCTCAAGCAATGCCGAGCATTCAACTGGCATTTCCTAACCCGGCTTCGCAAAAACCGTGTGTTCTGCGGTAGGCCATTGAAACGTGTTCACAACGGTATTCCGTATTGGGGATCTGTCGGGTTGCTCAAAGGCAACATTGCAGTGGTTGTGTATCGGCACGGCGGGAAGTACTTCGCTTCGAGCAATCTGGATTTGACTCGAGATGAGATTCGAGGGTTGTACTCGATTCGGACTGGAATAGAAGAAGTCTTCCGGGTTTTGAAGCGCGAACAGCCCGCAAGGTGTGAAGTAGGTAATTTTGTGGCTCTTCACCGCTTTTGATACCGCTGGCAAACTACGCCGCACCCAACATCACCCGTTCAAACCGTGCCAATCGGGTCATTGCTCGAGGCTCCCCCGCTAGCCAATCCGCCACCCGCATCAGGTTCAACGCCGAAGCCATCGCCAAATGCTGCAAACAAGTCTTCGCCAAACCCACACACCTCGAGCGTCGCAACTCGAACGCCCGAACCCCTACCGAAATGCTGCCCTCAATCCCAGCCCTTTTCGCATACAGCAACTTGAACGCATCCGTGTCCTCACGCGCACGAGCCGCCACGAGTGCTTCATGACGTTCACGCACCTGCAACGTCACCGTGCGGGCTTTAGCCGTCGTACAACTCGATCTGAATGCGCACGGTTTGCAATCGCGTAACGGGAATCGAACCCTGAACACAGGTTTTCCTTTGGTATTGTTCATCGCTGTCCAGGACGTGCTCGTTTTCCCAGCCGGACAAGTGAGTGTTTGAGCCTCCCAATCCACTTTGAAGTGCTCAAGACCTGTTGCGTCATAAGTCTTCCTGCTCGAGAATTCACTGTCTGCGACGGATACTGTGGATTTCCTTAGACCAAGATAGCGTTAAGTTGTTTGGAGTTGTCCTACACAGGTTGATTTGCTCGAGCACTCCTAATTGCGCAACAGGTCTTCAGCAGAAAATCCTTCGCCTTTCCAGGCTTGCCAACGTTCATCACGACGGGCTGGGCCAACCAAGTCAACACCATGGTCTTTGTTGGCATCCACCAGGGTCTGGGCACTGATGAAGCCCATGTCCACCAGATGTTCTCTGGGCAGAAGATTCCGTTCCTGCAATGACTTGTGAACCCCGGCAATCGCGTCAAAATCTTGCATGGTTGCCGGGGTGGTTTTCACATTCGTGATCAGCATCGGCAAATCTTCATCGCACGTTTCAGTCAAATGTGCTTTGTAGCCCACCCAGTATGTTGCACGCTTGCGGCTCAGCCGCGCATCAGTATCAAATGGTGAGTTGATGAAACCACGTGCTGGAGCAACTTCTTCGTCTGTACGAAAACGTAGTGTCGCGTCGTTATCCCAAGTGAAATTCTGAATCCACACGCACCACAACACCTGAACAGCAGGCACGTCTTTGAGCCAACTCGGGGCTGAAATCGCAAACACAGTCTCAAGCAAGAACAACCCGTCCGCAGCTACGGCACGCTCGAGCGTGACCCGTTCAGCTTTCTTGGATTCGGGAATGGTGTGATCAACCTCGAATGGCTTGCCGTACCGTTCGATCCATTCAGGTTTGCTGTGCTCGAGGAACCAATCGGGCGCAATGGTGGCCAGCACGTTCAGCGCATGTCGAAAGGTTTGCCCTGCGCAACTCAAGCGGTTCAGTGCGTGAACAGCGGCCAGTACGTGCGTAGAATCTGTGCGTTGCTTGCCGTGTTCACGCAAGAGCTTGTTGGCGCGAAAACGTTCGAGGAGCTTCTCGAACAGCAGCAATTCGGTGTTCCCTTCGATCAATCGGGTGCGAAATTCACATAACACGCTCGAGTCGAAGCCGGGATCGTCAAGTGGCAATGCTAACAGGTATTTGAGATCAATTCTCGAGCGCACCGCGTCAGTCATGCGTTCGTCAGAGAGTTGTTCAGCGAACTGCAAGATGATGATCAACGCGAGTCTGGCTGGATCTTCGGCTGGTTTGCCTTCGCTCGAGAACAGGTGTTTGAAGTCGGTGGCGTCGAAGAAATCGCCGAACGTATCGCGCAGGAGCATGTAGCGGTTGCCTTTGGGGAATGCGGCTTTGGCGATTCGGGTAGTTTCTTCAGGAATTTGGCTGATTGGGCTGGGTTTCAGGCTCATGGATTGACCTCCTTTTGGGTGGAGATCAACGGTACTGCCCTTTAGGACGCCGTGGATGAGTTTGCCAGCGGTATCAAAAGTGGCGAACAACCAAATTTGAGCACCGAGATTTCCCAATGCTCAAATCTGTTTTTGCAGCGATTATCTCTGTTGCGCGAATTCCATCCGGCAAGTTCCAAAACCCTTTAAATCTCGAGTCTTCAAATAGGATTTGAGTTCATCTGTACTTGTGGCATAAGCACCTTCGAAAGACTTTTGATCGGGGGTTGGATCGAGTGAAAGGCAGTACCGTTCCTGGTTTCGACCAGATTGATCCGTAAATTTGTACACAGCCATGAGGAATTCTGGATCTGTACTTGCAGGGCTATGAATCAGAAGTGTTTGCATTGGAACTCGATCAACACCTGGCCCATCTGGAGCATTTTGATATGCCACACCACCATCAATCTCTTTCAATGGCGTTGAAGAAGTCAAAACTAAAAATGTCTCCTGTTTCCTCTGTGGTAAAGCCCCGCTAATAAACCAGAGTTGTTTCGGCCGAAGAAACTTATCAGCCGCTCGAGTCATGCTTGGAACACAAGACACAAAACACAATGCAATGACGAGGTGGGCGAGTACAACACTTTTGTTCATAAATAAGTGTATTACAACCACACGAACCCGAGCACCGAAATTTCCGATGCTCGAGTTCATGTTCAGATTTCTAACGCAGATTTGAGTCTGCTTAGAAGTCCATGTCACCCATGCCGCCGCCGGGACCACCGGCTGGCATGGCTTGGCCTTGGGCCTTCTCGGGACGGTCGGCAATCACGGCCTCGGTCGTCAAGATCAACGCGCCGATGCTGGCGGCGTTCTGCAAGGCGGTGCGCGTGACCTTGGCTGGATCGACGATGCCGAACTTCATCATGTCGCCGTAAG
>JANOWZ010000198.1:0-8215 GCA_031418155.1 Deinococcales bacterium | reverse complement strand
CCCGTGGACGAGCACATTGACGTTACTCACATCATGCATCACGTTTCACGTGTGTTACACGATGCATGTTTCACATGACGCTCGGGTTTCAGCCGAGAACAACACTCGGCTTCAACCGGACGGAACACTAAGCGATTGAATGTTTCTGAGCCGACAAAAGTCATTCTTGGCGCGTATTTTCCTGGAAGAACAGTCATAAACTCCTCAATACGGTAACAAAAAAGGCGCTCAAGCTTTTTCTGCTCAAGCGCCTTGCTTAAGATCAGTTCATTTCTTCGCAGCCTTGGCCCGTTCAATGCTCTCGAGCACCTCGTTCATCGCGGCCTTGCGGTCACGCCAACCTTTGGTCTGCACTTCTTTGCCCTCGAGCGTTTTGTATTCCATGAAAAAATGTTCGATTTCGGCCAGACGGTGCGCTTGAATGTCCTCGAGTTCTTTACGGTCGTCCCAACGTGGGTCTTGTGCGGCGACGGCCAGGATTTTTTCGTCCTCGCCTTTGTCATCGCTCATGACCAGCATCCCGACGACTCGAGCTTCGACGAGCACACCAATCTCGAACGGATGCGTTGAGAGCAGCACGACATCCAACGGGTCGCCATCGCCACCGAGCGTGCTGGGAATGAAGCCGTAATCGCCGGGGTAACTCATGCTGGCGAACAGCACGCGATCCAGTTTGATCACGCCCAACTCTTTGTCGTACTCGTATTTGTTCGAGGTGTTGCGGGGCACCTCGATGATGACGTTGATGACTTCGGGAACGTTCGGACCGGCTGGAAGTTCGTACAGGGATTTCGCCATAAAGTACCTCGGTCAATTCGTTAATTGGGGGGAGGACAGGTTCTGTCCCAAGCTCGAGTATAACGGCCCCGGTTAAGATTCCCCGGTGAGCTTGCGCATTCCCATTCTGGCTGGACCGACCGCGAGTGGTAAGACCGCATTATCGCTCGAGTTGGGCGCAAAGTTTCCGCTCGAGGTCGTTTCAAGCGACGCGATGGTGGTCTACCTTCGCATGGACATCGGCACCGCCAAACCGAGTCTCGAGGAACGTGGGTTGGTGCCGCACCATTTGATCGATGTGCTCGAGCCTGGAACGGATTTCAGTGTTGCGCAATGGGTCAATCTGGCCGAGGCTGCAATCACGGACATTCTCGCTCGAGGTCGAATTCCGTTCGTGGTCGGCGGAACTGGTTTTTATATTCGCGCCCTGTCACAAGGTTTGCCGAGCACGCCGCCATCCGAACCCGAATTGATGGCCAGTCTCGAGAATGAACTTTCAACTCGAGGTTTGGACGATTTGATCGCTGAGGTCGCCAGCGTTTCGCAATACGACGCGGACCGGGCCGAACGCAATCCGCGCCGTGTGCTGCGGGCGCTCGAGATCATCCGCGTGACCGGAAAACCAGCGAGTGCCTTTGAACCTCGAACCCCAAAGTTCAAGTTTGCCAAGATCGCGTTGATTCCACCCAGGGAAGAACTCTTGAAACGAATCGAATTGCGAAGCAAGCAAATGCTCGAGGCCGGACTGATCGAAGAAGCTCGAGCATTAATGCCCGTGTTCTTGCGCGACGGGCGGCGCGTCACGAGTTTTCAAGCCATCGGTTACAAACAGGCCCTCGATTACCTGACCGGCGTGACCATGGATGACGGCACGCACCGGGACCTGCCGCTCGAGGAGGTTGAGAACCGCATCAACCTGGCGACCCGACAGTACGCCAAACGCCAAGAAACCTGGTTCAAGGCCGAACCGGACACGAAAATCGTCTCGAGCTTAGAAGATGCCCGAATCGAACTCGAGCAACTTTTAACAATGTGGTCACAGGGTTTGTGATGGGGGACTGAACCAAAACCGATTCCTGCGCGTACTCTTAAGCATGATACAGAAACTTCTGATCGGCTTCATCTCGAGCATCGGCATCAGCGTCATTGGCCTCCTCGCCCGGATCACCGGCATTGGATTGTTTCCAGCCGAGAAGCTCTACAACACCGTGACCTTCTGGATGGGCACGCCCGCGATGTTCCAATTGGTCCACAAGCTACTCGGCTTCGGACAGGCGGGCAAGATCGCCGCGTTCATGGGCGTGCTGCTCGGCTGGGTCGGTGGCATCACCCTGCTCGGATTGTTGCCTACGGTTCCAGCCGCCGTGCTCGTCGGCGTGATCTCAGCGATTGTGCTTGTTTCCTCGAGCGGTCCAATCGCGATTTTGTGGGGCGCAATTTATGGCGCGATCTACTACGGAATGCGTCTCGCGCTCGCCCCGGTCGCCAGCAATCCAGAACGACGCGGCGTGCTGCAAACGCTCGGAATTGGATCGGCAGCGATTTTGGGCATGGGTGGCTTCACGATTTTGCAACCCTTGTTTCGCAGCAACGCCCCGAAAACGGTGGCGACCGCAGCCGGAGGCAAGGCGCTCCTGCCAGGGCTGACCGCACAAGAAGACTTCTATTACGTTTCGATCAACAACGAAGCCCTCGATCCAAAAATCAAAGAGGCCGACTGGAAGCTCGAGGTTGGCGGCATGGTCAAAACCCCAAGCACGTTCACCTTGCAGCAACTCAAGGACCAATTTGAAGTACACGACCTCGAGTTTGTGATGTCCTGCATCTCCAACCCGGTCGGAGGCGACTTGGCAGGCAACGCGATCTGGACTGGTTTCAAGATGAAGGATTTGATGCAGGCGGTTGGTGTTGAACCCGGTGGCAAATGGATCGTCTGGGAGGCCGCCGACAGCTTCTACGAATCGATCCCATTGGCCGAAGTGCTCGAGGAGGATTGCCGCTTGGTCTACGGCATCAACGGCGACGCGCTCGATCAGAAACACGGCTTTCCGCTGCGCGTGCTGATCCCAGGTCGTTATGGCATGAAATCACCACGTTGGATCACCAAGATCACCGTTGCCAGCGAAGAGAAGATCGGTTACTGGGCAAACCGTGGTTGGACCCGCACCGCGTTCGTGCAACCCACCAGCCGATTTGACTTCCCGAAAGATGGCGACAGCTTCAAACCGGACGAAAGCAAAGACATGCACGGCGTTGCCTATGCGGGCAAGAAGGCCATCACCAAAGTGGAGGTCAGCATTGACGATGGCAAAACCTGGCTCGAGGCGAAACTGACAGCGCAACGCTCCAAGTACGCCTGGGTGCTGTGGACGCTGCCTTGGAAGGCCGTTAAAGGCACGAGCAAGGTGACGGTGCGTTGCTGGGCCGATGGTGTCGTGCAAACCCCCAAAGATGCCGACAGCTTGCCAGAGGCCGCGAGCGGCTATCACAGCGTCGTGATCTCCGTCGCGTAAGGGGCTGGCGAAGGGCAAAAGGCGAAAGGAACGTCAAAAGCTCGAGCACCCGCGCCCAAAATTTGAAACAGAACCCAAGGCTCGAGGTTTGAGTCTTGGGTTTTCCATTTGCCCTTCGCCAAGCTTTTCAGGGATACTTTTCCCAACCGCTCGGGCCTAGACTGTAGCCGTGAAACACATTGCGAGATTATTGGCCCCGTTGCTGCTCGCCTGGATCACCTCGGGTTCCGCGTTGGCGCATGTCAAATGGTTTCATGAGGGGTCGAAACCTCCGATTAATCTGGCAGCCCTGCTCGAGCCGGTCACACTCGCCTTGATCCTTACCGTTTCGGCGGCTGTGGTCGCCCTGTGGTTCGTGCAACGCGCTCGAGGCGGCACGAGCCTGCTGCCGAGCGTTGAATGGTTTGGGGCCACACCACAACGACGCATGGGCCTGTACGGTTTCGTGCCTGCGATTCTCGGTGTGCACCTTGCGGTGACACTGTTTGTCTCCGGCGTGAGCGGACATTTATTCTCGCCCGACCACGTGCTGCCCGGAGCCACCGCCTACCTCTTCGGCCTCGCACAAGCCGGAATTGCACTGTCGCTGTTCTACGGTGGACTGGCTCGAGTTTCCGCAGTCTTCCTGGCTGGACTGTGGTTCGCAGGCATCTTCATCTTCGGTCTCGAGGCCATGCTCGACAACGCCCTGATCCTCGGGTTCGCTGCCTTCTTCTGGTTCGCTGGTCGAGGCCCGATCTCGATAGACCGCCTGATCCTGCCGCGCCTCGAGCCGAGCATTACTGCCATGCGTCGCGCCATTCCCGCACTGCGAATCGGTGTTGGCCTTAGCCTGACCGCCGCCGCCTTCAGCGAAAAACTTGCCAACCCAGCCCTGGCCGCAAGCTTCCTGCAACAACAACCCTTGAATTTCACCTCGAGCTTTGGCCTGCCAATTCCTGACGCGCTGTTTGCTCAATTTGCGGGCAGCGTCGAACTGCTCGTTGGCCTGTGCCTGCTGTTCAACGTTTTCACCCGAGAAATCATCATTATCGCTTGGTTCCCCATCAACCTGACCCTAACGATTTTCGATTCGACCGAACTGTTCGGACATTTGCCGATTTACGGCGCGATGGCGGTCCTGCTCGTTTGGGAAAACGGCCAGAAAAACCTGGAACTCTGGACCCGAGGATTACGCGAAGGTCCGTTGCCGGTCGAAACGAAAAACGTCCCTCAAGCCTGAACTCGAGGGACGCACAACCTCAGAATTTACCGGTCGAACTGCGAGTACCCAACCGCCCGACGGCGGAACTCACCTCGAGCGAAATCCAAACCGGATTCGATCTCATCCACTCGACCGCCACGGAAGATGCCCAAATCCACCCAGGAAGTCAACGGCGTTTCATCATCGAATTGCACGTGCAACTCGCGTTCCGAACCCTCGGCCAGTTGAAAACGCAAGGTTTTGAGGCTGTTCGCCTCGCCCCATTTGGCCGCATCGAGCTTGACCGCATCGACCCCGGCCTGTTCTGCCGCCTCGAACTTGAGAACCTGACCTTTGGCATCAAGAAGAATCACTTCAGTCATACGCTCACCCCCATGCCCATAAATTACCATTCAGATCAGTTCAGCGAGCGGAAATCCTTCCCAAGCGTACTCGAGACCAGCCAAGTTGATTGTGGGATTGATTTGGGACCAACGGATGTTCTGGCGAGGGTGAGGCAAGCCTCGCACCCTACGGCGAAATGGGCCTGTCGTAGCGGTTAGGCGACCCAAGCCTGAAAAGCCCTCAATTTCCCCCTTGCCTTCCTCGAGCCTGTGAGGTACACTCTCGAGGTTTCCCTGCGTGCAGGGATTCTGTGTTGGAAGGACACGTTGGAAAACTCTCGCACGGCACTCGCGCAGAGAATTGTCCCCGAACGGCCTACTGAGGTTCTGACAGGCCCGACAGGGGAGATCAAGCAGCTTGAACGCTAAGTGCGCCCCACGGGGCTCGTTCAAGGTCGCAAGGAGAAGGAATGCCGACAGTTCAGCAGTTACTGCGAAAAGGCCGCCGGGTTTTGGTTAAAAAATCCAAAGTTCCGGCCCTCAAATCCAGCCCGCAACGGCGCGGTGTGTGCACGGTCGTTAAGACCACCACACCGAAAAAGCCAAACTCGGCGCTTCGGAAGATTGCACGTGTGCGTCTCTCGAGCGGCTTCGAGGTCACGGCGTACATTCCCGGCGAGGGTCACAACCTTCAAGAGCACAGCGTTGTCCTGATCCGTGGCGGACGTGTCAAGGACCTTCCGGGCGTGCGGTATCACATCGTCCGGGGCAGTCTTGACACCCAGGGCGTCAAGGACCGCAACAAGTCACGCAGCAAGTACGGAACCAAAAAAGCCAAGGCGGGCGCAAAAGGCGCACCGGCCAAGAAGAAGTAAAGGAGGTAGCGCATGTCTCGTCGTCGTCAAGCAGAAGTCCGCGAACTCGTGCCCGACCTCGTTTACAACGATCTGGTCGTCAGTGCACTGATCAACCGCATCATGCGTGAAGGCAAGAAGAACCTTGCCAGCCGCATCTTTTATGGCGCTTGCCGTTTGATCCAAGAACGCAGCGGCCAGGAACCATTGAAAGTGTTCAAAACCGCGTATGACAACATCAAACCTCGGGTTGAGGTTCGTTCACGTCGTGTCGGTGGCAGCACGTACCAAGTGCCAGTCGAGGTTTCCATGCGTCGCCAACAGGCGCTCGCGCTTCGTTGGTTGGTCGGTGCGGCCGAATCCCGCCCGGAACGCACAGCGATTGAACGCATTGCCAATGAAATCACGGATGCAAGCCAAGGCCGTGGCGGTGCGATCAAGAAGAAGGACGATGTGGAGCGCATGGCAGAAGCCAACCGCGCCTACGCGCACTACCGCTGGTAATCCCGAACGAAGAAATTTCTCGAGACCGCCAGCGAGCCTAACAGCCCGTGCGGTCTTTTCTACTGCAAGCAGGCACAATCTGATCTCGAGAAGAACTGTGACCTCGAGACAGGCGCGTTCCAGGGAGGTGAACGACCATGAACCAAGTGGATTCGGCGGACGAGTCAAGAGTGGGCACGCAAGCCCGCGTCTCGAGGCTTGCGTGCGATCACGGTCGTTCACAGTTCTTCCAGTCAAAACTTTGTCGTGTCCAACACGCAAAAATATGCGATAAAGATTTTGACATAGGTGAATCAAACACCAGATTCACATACCGGTATCTCGAGCAATAAATTCTTGAGACAATCCCTCGAGATCAGATGGAATACCCATTCAGTACAGCGTCCCTCGAGCTTTCTCGCCGGTCCAAGTGCTGGGGTTCAAAAGAGGTTCTTATGGTCAAAGTAGACGTTAGCAATTACCTGAACATCACCCGCAATATTGGCATCGCCGCGCACATTGACGCTGGCAAGACCACCACCACCGAACGCATCCTGTTCTACACCGGTCGCGTTCACAAAATCGGTGAGGTTCACGAGGGCGCAGCCACGATGGACTGGATGGAACAAGAACGCGAGCGCGGCATCACCATTACCGCCGCCGCCACGACCGCCGTCTGGAAAAAGCAGGACATTGACTGGACCGTCAACATCATTGACACGCCGGGTCACGTGGATTTCACCATTGAAGTCGAACGTTCGATGCGCGTTCTGGATGGTGCGGTCGCCGTGTTCGATGCCAGCCAAGGTGTCGAACCGCAATCTGAAACCGTCTGGCGTCAGGCCGACCGTTATCACGTCCCACGGATCGCCTTTGCGAACAAGATGGACAAAACCGGAGCGGATTTCGATCTGGTCATCAACGATATCAAAGAACGATTGGGTGCGAAACCAGCCCCGATCCAACTTCCCATCGGTGCCGAAGATCAATTCAAAGGCATCATCGATTTGATCGCCATGAAAGCCCACTACTTCACCAACGACCTCGGCACCGACATCGAAATCCGTGACATTCCAGCCGACATGCTCGAGAAGGCCAAGGCCGCCCGTGCCGAACTGATCGAAGTTGCTGCCGATGCCGACGATGGTGTGATGGCCAAGTATCTCGAGGGTGAAGAGGTCAGTAACGACGAACTCGTTGCGGCGCTTCGTGCTGGCACGATCAAGGAAATCTTGTTCCCCGTGTTGTGCGGCTCGAGCCTGAAGAACAAAGGCGTTCAGTTGTTGCTGGATGCCGTGATTGATTACCTGCCAAGCCCGCTCGATGTCCCAAGCATCAAGGGACTCGATGAGGACGGCGAAGAGGTTGCACGTCCAGCCGACCCCAAAGGCCCACTGGCCGCCCTCGCCTTCAAGATCATGACCGACCCTTACGTCGGACGCTTGACCTTCGTTCGCATCTACTCGGGCACCCTGCTGAGCGGATCGTATGTTTACAACTCGAGCAAAGAGAAAAAAGAGCGCGTCGGTCGTTTGCTGAAAATGCACGCCAACCACCGCGAGGAAGTCCCGATGCTTCGCGCCGGAGATTTGGGTGCAGTCGTTGGAATTCGTGACGCAGGAACCGGCGACACCCTGATCGGTGACGGCGACCCAAGCGTGGTTCTCGAGAGCATCGAAATTCCAGACCCAGTGATTTCCTTGTCCGTCGAACCGAAAACCAAAGCCGACCAAGACAAGCTCGGTGTCGGATTGCAAAAACTTGCCGAAGAAGACCCGACCTTCCGCGTCAAAACCGATCCCGAAACTGGCCAAACCATCATCGCGGGCATGGGCGAACTTCACCTCGAGATCCTCGTGGACCGTCTGCGCCGCGAATTTAAAGTCGAATCGAACGTCGGTGCACCACAGGTCGCGTACCGTGAAACCATCACCCGCAAAGTCGATGTCGAAGGCAAATTCGTGCGTCAATCCGGTGGTCGCGGACAATTCGGACACGTCAAAATCACCGCCGAACCGCTCGGACGTGGCTCAGGTTACGAATTCATCAACGCCGTCGTCG
>JANOWZ010000197.1:0-3136 GCA_031418155.1 Deinococcales bacterium | reverse complement strand
AGCCACGGGTGTCGTTGCGAATCACGTAACCGTGCGTCTCGAGCGTCGCCAGAATCCGGTGCGTTTGGTTGTGCGTCATCTGCGCGTTCCGGGCGAGTTCGCTCATGCCCTCGCCCTCGTGTTCGGCGACGGTCTCGAGCAGTCTTAAGGCGCTGGCGAGGGATTGGATTTCCGGGCTCGAGCTTGAAGTGAAGGTTTCGCTTGACACGATGCTGATACTCCTTGGTTGGCGTGTTTCAAAGACAGAAACTCAATTTCTGTTTTTCAGAAATAACATGCGGAGGCTCAAATGCGCAAATGGATGATTGCAAGCTTACTCGTTGGATCGGCATGGGTCGTCTCGAGTTCACTGGGAATCGCTCAAGAACCGGTCAAGATTCAATACTGGAACATCAACACCGAAAACTTTGGTGGCCCCGCCGTGCGTGAACTAATCGCCAAGTTCGAGGCGCAAAATCCCGGCATCAAGGTCGAGCCGCGCTCGTTCACCAACGCCTACACCGGATTGCTGCAAGGCTTGCAGACCGCACTGGCCGCCAACGATGCGCCAGACGTGTCACAGATCGGTTACTTATAGACCGATTACGTGCGCCTGAATTTTCCATTCGTGCCGATCAATGACCTCGCCAAGAAATTCGCAGGTGAAAAATTCTTGAAGCAATTCAAATCCAACATCCTCGAGCAAGGCCAAGCCGAGGGTGTGCAAGTTGGACTGCCTTACTCGCTCTCGAACACGATGGTTTATTATAACGCCGACCTGCTGCGCAAGGCTGGCCTCAACCCAGATTCACCACCGTTGAATTGGACGGGCTGGCGCACCGCCTCAAAACTGATCAAAGCCAAAACTGGCAAGTACGGCATGTACTTGAACACCCTCGATGACAACTGGCTGACCGAGGCCCTGATCGCCTCGAACGGTGGCAGCCTGCTGGGTTGCCAGGACTCGAGCGCCGTCGCCGCGTTTGATTCCACTGCCGCTGCCGAGGCCGTGCAGACCTGGGCCGATCTCGTCAAAGATGGTTTGGTCCTGAATGCGATTTCCGCGCAGGGCGAGCAGGCGTTCCTGGCGGGCGAGAGCGCCGACTATGTCGCCACCATCGCCAAACGTGCCGCGTTGCAGGCGAACGCCAAGTTCGAGTTGCGCGGCACAACCTTCACACGGTTTGGCACTAAAACCACCAGCCATCCCGGTGGCGGCAACAACCTGGTGAGCTTCAGCAAGGACACCGCCAAGCAGGAGGCCGCCTGGAAGTTCATGCAGTTTCTGACCTCACCGGAGGGCTTTAGCACCTGGACCAAAGGCACTGGTTACGCACCGTTGATCCGTGGGCTCGAGCAGGACGAAAAGTACCTCAAAGGTTTCGTCGCGGCCAACCCGATTCAACGCATCGGCATCAAGCAACTCGCCAACACATTCCGCTGGACGGCCTTCCCCGGCACGAATGGGCTCGCCGCATCGCAGGCATTGTTCAAGGCGACACAGGCCGCGCTCGGTGGGCAGGCGAGCGCCAAAGATGCGCTCGCGCAGGCCGCTCAGGAAGTCAACGCCGCCATCAAAGGCGAGAAGTGCAAGAAGTAGGGAAAAGTAAAAACGCCATCAACCTCGGGTCACGCGCATTTCGCGGGCTCGAGGTTGGACCTTATCTGCTGATCGCACCGGCCCTGATTGCGCTCGGGCTGTTCGTTTTTGCGCCGCTGATGCAAACCGTGTTCATCAGTTTTTTCGAGTGGAAACTGGTCAATCCAAAACGCGAATTCGTTGGGCTCGAGAATTACGCTGCGATCCTGCGTGACCCAGCTTTTCTTGGAATGCTCTGGCAGAGTTTCGGCTACATGTTGCTGGCGGTGATCGGAAATTTCGTATTGCCGATTGGTCTCGCGCTGCTGACCCTGCAACTCTCCGAGCGCGAGGCCGAACTGTTTCAATCGCTGTTGTTCATTCCCGCCGTGGTTGCCGTCAGCGTCGGCGTGCTGATCTGGCTGTGGTTCTACCTGCCCGCTGGAGGCTTGTTCAACAGCCTCTCGAGCCTCGTCGGTTTGCCGCGCCCCGCATACCTGACCGATCCCGCGCTGGCGCTGCCCGCCGTGGCGCTCGCGGCGAACTGGAAATTCTTGGGCTTCAATTACTTGATCGCCCTCGCCGGATTACGGGCCATTCCCAAAGAGTACCTCGAGGCCGCTCGGGTTGACGGCGCACAGGGATTGCCGCTGCTGACCCGGATCGTCTTCCCACTGTTCGGTCCGAGCGCAATTTTCTTGCTCGTCTCGACCCTGCTGCAATCGCTCGAGCAGGTGTTTGTGCCCATCGAAATCCTGACCGTCGGTGGTCCGGCGGGCGCGACCAACAACCTGATGTACGCCGTCTATCAGGAGGGGTTCAAATTCTTTCGCGCCGGTCGCGCCGCCGCCTACTCGGTCCTGCTCATTACACTGTTCGCCGGGTTGATCGTCTGGCAATTTCGACTCTTCGAGAGGCGCGTGCAATATGACCGCTGACCGAAAACAACCTCAAGCCTCGAAAACCTCGAGCGCGATTTGGTTCGCCCGAATCGCATTGCTGATCGCCTCCGCCCTGATGCTCTTGCCGCTCGCGTATCAGATCGGCCTGAGTTTCAAAGCACCAAACGACATCTTCAGCAACATCCTCAACCCGATCCCCACCCGACCGACGCTCGAGAATTACGCCTTCGTGCTCGAGCGTTTACCGATGGGCCTGTACCTGTTCAACTCGCTCGTTTTCGCGGGTGCTGCCACGCTTGGACAGATTGCGCTCGCCATTCCCGCCGCTTTCGCACTTTCGCATCAACGCTTTCGGGGCCGGGAGATTTCACTCGCGCTGGTGCTGCTTTCGATGATGGTTCCATTCGTCGTGACCTACGTGCCCAACTACTTGACGCTCGCCTCATGGGGTTTGATTGGCACGCTGCCCGGAATGATCCTGCCGCTCTTGGGCAACGGTTACGGCGTGTTCTTGTTGCGTCAACATTTCGCCAGTTTTCCCGTCAGCATTCTCGAGGCGGCACGGGTCGATGGTGCGAATACCTTGCAGACGCTCGCCTTCGTGCTCGTGCCTGCGAACCGGGCGGCGATCACCAGCCTCGGCGTGTACCTGATGATTCAAAGCTGGAACCAATTC
>JANOWZ010000196.1:0-3786 GCA_031418155.1 Deinococcales bacterium | reverse complement strand
AAACCGCCTGTCCAGCCAAAACCATCAAATACTGGAAATGGCTCGCGGCGGCCCACGAGGAACTCGAGGGTGAAAGTCAGTACGACATTCCGTGGTGGCGGGTGCTCAAAGACGGTAAACCGAGCAGGCACATGCCGGGTGGGATCGAAGCTCAAATTGCACTTTTGCGAAATGAAGGCGTGCAGATTTAACTCGAGTGTTCGGAATAACTTGGGGTTCATTCAAAACGATCTGCTTGAGGGTGCAACAATCGGCCTGAAAGAGTACCGTTTGGAATGGCTCGAGCCGATAAAAACGCCAAGA
This sequence comes from Deinococcales bacterium, assembly GCA_031418155.1. Lineage (GTDB taxonomy): Bacteria > Deinococcota > Deinococci > Deinococcales > JAAFIG01 > JANOWZ01. The sequence goes on along the minus strand of JANOWZ010000196.1, from coordinate 3,483 downwards.
AAATTAGCATCAACCTGCCCGTCGATCTCGTGTACTACCTGGACGACTGCATCCGTGAACACCAACTCGAGAGCCGCAGTGAAGTCATCGCCACCGCACTTCGGGCCATGCGCGAAAGAGAACTCGAAACCGCCTATGCCGCCATGTCACAAGAATGGGACGGCAGCGAAGACGCGAAACTCTGGGACAATGCGCTCAGAGATGGCCTCTGACAAGCAAGGCGGGGAAAGCACGTCGGGCAAGTGCCAGAAGAATTGATGCTCGAGGTTGGGACGAAACTGCGAATGCACCTCGAGTTGTAAATCATGCACGAGGTTTGCGTGATGCGTCCGGTAAGATTGAATCCAGAGATGAAACCCGAATACGACCTCGAGAACATGCGCCCAGCGGATCAAACCCGTCACCGAGAATTGCTGGCCCGTGACAAAAACCGTGCTGTGTTGGTGCAATTCGAGGAAATGACCGAAACCGAAGTGCAAGCCTTCTGGCAAACGCACGAAGTCGGTGAAGGTCTGCTGGCCGAACCGCTCGATGCAGCTTTGAAAGCCAAACTGCAAGCCGCCCGAGATGCCCGAAAAAGCCGGAACATCACCATGAATTTAAGCGCAAACCTCGAGCAACGCCTGCGGGTGCTGGCCGAACGCAAACACACGCCGTATCAAACGTTGCTCAAAGAATTTGTGCTCGAACGGGTGTACGAAGAAGAAAAACGTTTGGGCATCCTCGAGGGTAGGGCGCGAGATCGGAACGAAACTACGAATACGCCTCTTTATTTGGACAATATATTTAGCTTCGCAAAGTTTTTTGAGATTGACGATATATCGGAAATATGAGAGATATCTGTAAGTAGTGAAATACTCGTATGAATAGATGTTTTACTGATCGCTTTTTGATTAAAGTCGTTGGATTCCGGATTTAAGAATTTTGTAACTCCACCCCATGAAAATAAAACTACTTCTTTACTTGCTAGCACATCAGCAGTAAGTAGATTGGAAAGAGCAAAATCACCCACTAGCAGCATTCCAGTCCCACCAAATGTAAAATCGAGCACACCAGTAGATGTTAATCGTGTAATCCCGACATAATATTGTCCAATACTCGTAACAAGTATTTTACCATCCGGCAAAATTCGACTCTGTTTAGCCCATTCATTGTTATTGTGAACTTTTATGTTTACTGTGCCATTTTCACCAAATTCTAAATCAGGTTTTCCATTTTCCAGATAGCGTGTGACAGTAGCGGGACGATTTTTTTGTTTCTCACCCCATTGACCGCTGGCTATGATTTTTCCATCCGATTGAACGGCAATATCAAAGACTTGGCTACTCAACGTCGATTTTGGCGGTACGATAAATCCAGAATTGCCAAAGCTGGTATCGATGACACCTTTTGAGGTTAATTTAGCTACAAATGCGGTTTCCTGGCTTGAACTTTCTTCCCGGTAACTCCCTCCTATAAGAATGCCACCATTCGGATGAACTCGAACGACAAAAGGATATGTGATAACCCCAAGTTGCCAGCGTGCAGTCCCTAAATTTCCAAACTCGGCTTGTATTTTGCCACTTGAATCAAATTTTTTAACATATGCTTCTTGATCATTCCCAGTTGCGTAAATGGAACCGAGCTGATCCGTCGCAAAATCTCGTAAGTCCACGAGGTTATTTAGGTTTCCCTCCAACAAATCTATTTTGCCATTTACTCCAAAACTTTGATCTAAAATACCATTCTCATCGAACCGCAAGATGGCTCCCTGTTGAGTATTTCGAACAAGGATTTGATTATTTTTTGATACTAAGACCCCATGACCAGTCGGACCAACGTTACCGATATTAAAAAAACCATTTTGCCCGTAATTTACATCCAGATTCCCTGATTTATCGAGCTTTGCCAGATATTCATCGCTACTGGTAGAAGTAGTGATCAACAAATGATTGCCAGACGCTAGCCTTGTTTCTGAACCTAAGAAACCTGAATCATTGTTTGGAATTTTTAATGTTCCTTTGTTGCCATAACTTAGATCGATAATTTCAGTGTTTGGAATTAATCGAGCATTAAATGCTATATTAAAAGGGGACAGCGGTTTTGATCCAGAAAACGGATTTTTGAGATATTTATAGGCGAAAATACTATAACCATGTAATTTTTCGAGCTTTAAATTGTTGAATAATAAACTTGATCCTGGATTTGCAATTCCACCAACGACACTGTCTGATGTAACGTCAATTACTACACCGGACAAAGCTTCGCTGGGTTCAGGTTCTTCACTCTCAACGTATGCGGAAATTGAATTGTTTTGACGGATAGCAGAAGTAATTTCTATCGGTTTTAAACTAACGTTACCATCAATGAAAAAAGAGGTTTCTCCTCCAAGTACCGAAGCTTTGTACTTACCAGTGATAGGGACAATCGAGGATCGTAGAATCCAGTCTCTTTTTTGCCCAGCTAAGTAACCAAAAGTAATTGCAGTATTATTATTCCAACCATTAGGACCGCTGATTTTGACTTCTACATCATTTTTGGGAATGTTACCTGTTTTCGTGCGAACCTCAAACAGCATCGTGGTGCCGCGTTTTGAGCTTCGCCCAACTTGAATAGTGCCTCCAGAGGCATTAATCGTATATGTTCCCTCATCCGTTATTCCAGTATCGGTTCCAGTATCGGTTCCAGTTTTAGGTTGACATGATATGAATGAAAAGCAGAGCAGGCCTAGAAGACTAAGAAAGGTAAAAGGGAATTTCATTGGATGCGAGATCATTCCCTAATATACGGTCTTTGAGCGTCGCCTTGGTGCTTCTCGAGCATCTTCCCTCACACATTGAACAGGAAGTTCGCCACATCCCCGTCCTTCATCACGTACTCTTTGCCTTCCGTCCTCATCCAGCCCTTCGTCTTCGCGGTCGCATGGCTTCCGGCCTCCACCATCTTGTCCCAATCGATCACCTCGGCCCGAATAAAACCGCGTTCGATGTCCGAGTGGATCACGCCCGCCGCCTGTGGCGCTTTGGTGCCCTCCTTGATCGTCCAGGCACGAACTTCTTTCTCGCCGCTGGTGATGAAGGTGATCAGGCCGAGCGCCGTGTACCCAACCTTGACCAGTCGCTCGAGCCCGGATTCTTTCAGGCCCAATTCCTCGAGAAAGACTTTGGCATCCTCGTCGGAAAGGTCGGCAATTTCGCCCTCGATTTGCGCGGAGATCTTGACGACCTCGGCCCCTTCTTTTTTGGCGAGCGCCCGGACTCGAGTCACGTATTCGTTGTCGGTGCTCAGGCTGGCCTCGTCGACGTTGGTCACGTAAATCAATGGTTTTGACGTGATCAGACTGAGTTCTTTCGGCGCTTGGATGCCGCTTAACCGGGCGGGAATGCCTTCGGAAAGCGGTTTGAGGAGTGCCTCGACAATCTCGAGCAGTTCGACATCATCCTTGTTGGATTTCGCGGTTTTGCGCAGGCGGTCCACCCGTTTCTCGAGGCTTGCCAGGTCCGA
>JANOWZ010000195.1:0-2539 GCA_031418155.1 Deinococcales bacterium | reverse complement strand
ATCTATTCATACGAGTATTTCACTACTTACAGATATCTCTCATATTTCCGATATATCGTCAATCTCAAAAAACTTTGCGAAGCTAAATATATTGTCCAAATAAAGAGGCGTATTCGTAGTTTCGTTCCGATCTCGCGCCCATCCTCACGCCCTACCCTCGAGGATGCCCAAACGTTTTTCTTCTTCGTACACCCGTTCGAGCACAAATTCTTTGAGAAGAGTTTGATACGGCGTGTGTTTGCGTTCGGCCAGCACCCGCAGGCGTTGCTCGAGGTTTGCGCTTAAATTCATGGTGATGTTCCGGCTTTTTCGGGCGTCTCGGGCGGCTTGCAGTTTGGCTTTCAAAGCTGCATCGAGCGGTTCTGCCAGCAAGCCTTCACCGACTTCGTGTGTTTGCCAGAAGGTTTGCACTTCGGTTTCGGTCATGTCGGTTGGGATTTCCCCCTGGCTTTCAACGCGCACGTTTGTTTTTTTCATAATGGCTTCGCTCCTCTGGTTTGGCGATTCTGGCCGTGACGACGCGGACTTTTGTGTGGCGTTCCTCGAAAATCACGACGAGGATTCGACCGGTTTGCGCTTGGCCCAGCGCACCGAATCGCTGTTGACCGTTCGGGCCTCGGTGAGCGGGAAAGTCGAGGGCGTGTTCGTCAAGCACGGCGTCTTCGGCCTCTTCGGGGTCGATGCCGTGCAAATAGATGTGGTCGATGTTGGCATCACCCCAGTCGAACTCCACCCGATAAGACTAGTATGTACGATCATGCTTATCAAGTGGGGCGGGATCTTGATTTGTCAGTCCAAACCCATGTCACATCTCGAAGTGCATTCGCAGTTTCATCCCAATCTCGAGCATCAATTCTTCTGGCACCTGCCCGATACTTAAATCTGTACGCCCTCATTTCGCAAAAGTGCGGTTTGTGCCTCAACTCCACCCGGCATGTGTCTGCTCGGTTTGCCGTCTTTGAGCACGCGCCACCACGGAATATCGTATTGACTTTCACCCTCGAGCTCTTCGTGGGCCGCCGCGAGCCATTTCCAGTATTTGATGGTTTTGGCTGGACAGGCGGTTTCTGCGTTTCCGGTTGCGGCCAGGTCATTGCGCAATTCGATGATCGTTGTGGTTTGCCCTGCGGGAATGGCGGCAATCGCTTTTGCCACGTCTTCAACCGATGGAATGAACAGGGTTTTCGCGTTCATCCGGGCTGCCTTTTCTGGCTCGAGCACGTGAAATGAATTTGCCGGGGCGGTACGGAGTTTTTCCAGGATTGATTCTTTCGCCATTGCTTGCCTCCAGATTGGGAATGCCAGATTCTAAATCAAGCTCGAGCCTTTGCCGTATGCTGGTCGCTCATGAACGAGAAAATCCCAATCCTCGAGAACGTTCAAGGTGTGCTTTTTGACATGGATGGCACGCTGGCCGAAAATGCGCACTTTCACCACGACGCTTGGATTGAAACGATGCTCGAGCGTTACGGGTATCACGTGGCAGCAGACGAAACCCGTGTGCATGGTGGCAAAACGCCGTTCATTGTCGCCAGTTTGCTTGGGCATGAGATTGATCCGCTCGAGGCTGCCGAGTTTCACGAGTTCAAAGAGGCGCGGTATCGGGATTTGGCTCGAGGCAAGATCAAGGCGGTTGCGGGGTTAATGCCGTATTTGGATTGGCTCGAGGTGCGTGGAATTCGCAAGGCGATTGTCACCAGCGCGGATGCGACGAATGCGGATTTTGTGCTCGAGGCGTTGGGGATTGGTGATCGGTTTGAGGCGGTGGTGTTGGGCGAGCATGTCACGAATGGCAAGCCGCACCCGGAGCCGTTCTTGTTGGGCGCACAGCGTCTCGGGTTCGAGGGGAGTGCCTGTCTCGCGCATGAGGATGCGCCGGTCGGTGTGCAGAGCGCGTCTCGGGCTGGCGCTCGGGTCGTGGGCATGTTGACGTTGCAATCGTCCAAGGCATTGCTCGAGGCTGGGGCGACGTGGACGGTTCGGGATTACAACGAATGGCTGCGATTGCTCGGGGCGCAGGCATGAACCTTGGTGCGCCGAAGGGAGCCGCATGAATCTGGTCACGCTCGAGAACGATGTCTGGAAACTCGAGGTTGTGCCGGATGTTGGTGCGAGCATTTATGGCCTGAGTGCGATGCTGGATGGTGTGTGGCAACCGATCATGCGTCCGACCACGCCCAATGCGTTGGCGGCGAAAAAATCGAGTGCCTGCTCGAGTTTCACGCTGGCCCCGTTCTCAAATCGGATTCGGGATGCGAAGTTTAAATTTCGTGGGCGCGAGTATCAACTTCGCTCGACCAGCCCGGACGGGAGCACGCAGCATGGCGACGTGCGCAACCGGCTTTGGCACGTTGAGAGGACCGGTAGCTCGCTCGAGTGTGATTTCGATTCTCGAGCATTCGCGGATTTCAATTTCCCGTTCGCCTTCACGATGCTGGTCACGTACTCGCTCGAGAGTTCAGATTTCTTGACCACGCTCGAACTCGAGAATGTCGGGCCGGAAGTCATGCCTGCCGGGTTCGGGATTCATCCTTATTTT
>JANOWZ010000194.1:0-8575 GCA_031418155.1 Deinococcales bacterium | reverse complement strand
GTGGTGGCCCGTGCAGGGCTCGAACCTGCGACCCACTGATTAAAAGTCAGCTGCTCTACCAGCTGAGCTAACAGGCCTTACTCAGCAGCGTTAAGGATTATAGGTAGCGGATGGGTGTGTGTCAACGTGTTTTCGCTGGGGCTTGTCGGACTCGGGTGCAGATTCGTAATTGTTTTTTCTTAGTCACGCTTGGGTATCGCTGATGCTTGAGGTTGATATCTGAGATGAACGATGCCTCAATCCGAGAGCGGTAAACCGAGTTTGTGTCCTGCCCAACGCTCGAGCAACTGCACTGCGGCGACATGATCGACCGTGCCGCCCAACTCACGCCGAGCAATTTCGATCAGGTTGTCGGTCAGGTGCGCGACTGGGCTGGGTGTGCCGCTTTCGCGCAGCATTTCAATGGCAATCCGCACGTCTTTGGCCATCAATTCGAGTGCGAAGGTCGCGGGAAAAGCCCGCCCGACCACGCGCTCTGGGAATAAATTCATGCTGACGTTTGAACGGCCCGAGGATGCGTTGATGACCTCGAGCGCGGTGGCACTTGTCACACCGTTCGTCTCGAGCGCCAAGAGCACCTCACCGAGCGCCAAGATGTTGACGGCCAGCAACGCTTGATTGCCCGCCTTGACCGCCATGCCCGCACCGACCGGTCCGCAATGCACGATCTTGGCGGCAAAACACTCGAGAGCCGGTCGGACCTGCTCTAAGACTTTCGCGTCGCCGCCGATCATGGTTGTCAATTGACCTTTGATTGCGCCACCGATGCCACCGCTCACTGGCGCATCGAGAAAGTGAATGCCCCTCCCATCGAGCAGTGATGCGATTCCTCGACTGGTGGCGGGATCGCCGCTCGTGCAATCTACCCAGATCAGGCCCGGTTTGGCCGTCTCGAGGATGTAAGGTATCAGCGCTTCAACCTCATGGCTGGTCGGCAGGCAGGTAAAGAGCACATCGACATCCGTCGCATCTCCAGCATTGCCCACAGCGGTCGTGCCGTGCTCGAGGGCGTGCGCTTCAGCTTTGGCATGCGTGCGATTCCAGACGAGTGTTGGGTGTTGTCTGTTCAAATGTCCGGCCATTGGGTATCCCATCAGGCCAAGTCCGAGGAAGGCGGTTTTCACACCTGGCATTCTGGCATGGGTGCGCGTCTATTGGTTGTGGATGGGTTAGGCAGGTTTGCGGCTTGAGGATACAGACATGTCTCTTTAGGCCGTCCTGGGACAAATTACTTTTGATTTGTAAAGTGAGCGGAAGACCATCTCTATTGACTCAAAGCGGATTTTTCGCCTTTTTACTCACTCGACTGTGAAAGAATTGTGTAAGAACTTGTCCCAACAGACCCAGCCATCCCAGGACTATTCCTGATTCGAGCCCAACATGCTGAGCATTCGCCGTCAACTGATCCGCACCCAGACCTTCTCATGGATCGTCACCGCCGTCCTCGGCGCGTTGGTGCTGATCGGCATTGTCCGGCAGGCGAACTTTGCCACACAAATTCTCGAACGGGAAGAACGCCTGCTGGCACTCGAACGCATCTCCGGCGGCGTGTTCAGCCTCTCGAATACCCTGCGCAACCATGCCGTGACCGGTTCGGTCAACGACCTTGAGGCGTTTCACAACCAACAGACGGCCCTCGAGACCCGTTTGGGAAGCCTCAAGCTCGAGGCCACAGACCGTGTGACCCGCAAAATGCAAACCTGGGCCCGAGAGTACGCCGGGCCAGTCATTGAGGCCCGCAGTCTCTCCCAGGCCAAAGCCCTGCGCGTGCTCTCCGAGCGCCTCAGCCTCGAGACGACACTGTTTGACGAAATCCAGGTCAACCTCGATCTGGCCCGCAGCAGCGGGCAACTCGAACTCGAGACGCTGCGCGATCAACGCGAACGCGAATCCGTTGGGCTTATCTGGCTGACCGCCATCTGGGTGATCGGGGCGCTCGGCCCATCCATATTGGGATGGTTCCTGGTCACCAGCCGTGTCTCCGACGCGCTCGAACGCCTCGAGACGGCCGCTAACAAACTTGCCGAGGGCGACTTGAGCGTTCGTGTCAATGAATCCGGCCCGCTCGAGGTTCAACGCCTCGGCCTGAGTTTGAACAATTTGGCCGATCAACTTGAACTCTCACGCGCCGACCTCGAATCCCGCAACGACCAACTCGAACAGTACGCCTCGAGTTTAGAGCGCAGCGCCGTGTTTGAACGCAGTGTCGCCAAAGCGTTGACGGTGTTCACCTCGAGCCGCGACCGTGCCCACACGCTGCAAGAGGTCATGCACTTGCTCGCCGTCGATCATGGCTTCGAGATCGGTGCGATCTACCGTTACCTCGAGTCCGACCAACGTTTTGAATTGGCCGTGACGCGCGGAGGTGTGCGCGGCCTGCAAGATCACTTTCACCTCGATGATGGCCTGGTCGGACAGGCCGTGCTGGACCGACGCACAATCATCCTTGAGGACGCGCCGCTACTGACGCTTCAGACCGGGCTGGGACAGGCCCCGGCACGTTTCACGGCACTTGTGCCCGTGTTGTACCAAGATCGGATCATCGGGGCGCTCGCACTCGCCCACACGCAACGCCCGGATGCCAGCACGATAGGCTTCCTCGAGCAACTCGCCCAACAGCTTGGCATCACATTGCAAAACTTGGAGCAATACGCCAACCTGCAACGCCTGTCGCTCGAGTTGCAGGCCCGCCAGGACGAGATTGAAGTCAAGAACCGTGACCTCGAGCGTGCAGATCGCCTGAAAACAGAATTCTTGGCCAACATGAGCCACGAGTTGCGCACGCCATTGAACGCCGTGATCGGCTTCTCGCAACTCTTGGAACAGCAGTATTTTGGCGAATTAAACGACAAGCAACTCGAGTACGTCCACGAAATTGAAGGTGCAGGCGGACACCTGCTGGACCTGATCAACGACATCCTCGACCTCTCCAAGATCGAGGCGGGACGCATGGAACTCGAACTCGAGGTGCTGAACCTTGAAGACCTGCTCGAATCCTGCGCACGGCTGGTGCGGGAACGCGCCGTTCGCGCCGGACTGGACTTAACGCTCGAGGTTGTGCCCGGATTGTCTGTGAGCGGTGACAAACGCAAACTTAAACAGGTGATCGTTAACTTGCTTTCCAACGCCGTGAAATTCACGCCATCAGGTGGTCGTGTGACCCTCAAGGCCCACCCCTTGCGGCGCGGCGCGGACGTGCGCGACGGTGATGTCGAAATCAGCGTCGAAGACACCGGCATTGGCATCCCGCTCGAGGATCAAGATCGACTCTTTACGCCATTCACGCAGGTGGACGGCTCACTTGCCCGCCGACACGAAGGCACCGGCCTCGGCCTGGCACTCTCCAAACGCCTGACCGAACTGCACGGCGGCGTGATCGAAGTGCGCAGCACCCCCGGACAGGGCAGCACCTTCAGCTTGCGCCTGCACGCGACCGTCAGTGTCCCAGAATTCCCAATGCCCGAACCGATCCTCGAGACCAGCCGCGAATCTGACCTGAAACGCGACACGTTCAACCCTCAGCCTGAACCACTGCTCGAGAATGCCAACCGCATCGGCACGAACCAAATCGACACGAACGCACCGCTGATCCTGATCATTGAAGACGACACCACGCAAGCCAATGAAATTGCAGCCCATCTTCAGGCCGCCGGGTTTCGCACCGCCCGCGCCCACGATGGTCAACACGGATTGGAACGCGCTCGAGAATTGCAACCTGTGGCAATCACATTGGACATCGTCATGCCGAACATGGACGGTTGGGCGTTTTTAGAAGAACACCAACACGACCAGGATTTGCGCAAGATCCCAGTGATTGTGGTCAGCGTATCAGCCGACCTCAAAGGTCGCACGCACCACGACCTGACCCCAACGATTTCCGGCACGATTCAAAAACCAGTGACCCGAGAGGCACTGATGGACGCGATCATCAAGATTGGATTGCCACAACCACGACAGGCACGATCAGAAGTTGAGGAAGTACAAGAGGAAGTACAAGTCGTGCAAATCCCCAGCCGTGACCGTCGTAAAAACCGTCGTCCTGGACCGTGAGTCAGCCTGTGCCAACGCCCACTCGAGTTCTCGTCGTCGATGACCACGCCACCAACCTGCGCCTGATCGGAGGGGTTCTCGAGTCACAAGGCTATTCGCACCAGACCGCCGAAAACGGTGAGGCTGCCCTGAACATGCTCGAGCAAGAAACATTCGATCTGGTTCTGCTCGACATTCAAATGCCCGGTTTGTCCGGCACCGAGGTCGCCAAGCGAATCCGAGCCAACCCCAAAACCTCGAGCTTAAAACTGATCGCCGTAACCGCTCTGGCCATGCCTGGAGATCGAGAAGAGATTCTTCGCGCTGGATTTGACGGTTACGTTGCCAAACCGTTCAAGATTCCAGAATTGCTCGAGGTCGTGCGCGGCACGCTCGGGTAAGGTCGTGCGCGGCACGCTCAGGTAAGGTCGTGCGAGCAGTGCTCACGCAACCAAGCTAACGTTGGCCGCGCTGATACGGAATGCCCAACGATTCCGGTGCGGCATTCCTCGAGCCTTTGCGCAAGGCATTCAAACTCAGGGCCAGGATCACCATCGCGTAAGGCATCAGGTGCAAGATTTCGGGCGCAATGAAATCTTGAAGGCGAAACTCGAGGTGAATCAGTGCGCCGAAAAACAGCGATCCGGCGAGTGCCCCGAGCGGGTTCCAGGCGGCAAAGATCGCCAAAGCCAAGGCGATCCAGCCGTATCCAGAGATCGTGCCTTCCGTCCATGAGGGTCGGTACGCAATCGAAATGAACGCCCCAGCCAATCCCGCCATCAGCCCGCCAAAGAGCACGCAACCGTAACGAACCAAGACCACATTGATGCCGAGCGCATCGGCGGCGGCGGGATTCTCGCCAACCGAACGGATCACAATACCGACTCGAGTTTGAAACAAAACCACCCATAAAACGATGGCGAGAACAATCCCGGCATACGTCAACGGACTCTGATCGGTGAAGGCCGCCTGACCGATCACGGGGAGGCTCGAGAGTCCAGGAACCGTGATGTTCTCGAGCTTGGTGAACAATGGCAAGCCCTCGAAGCTTCGTCCAAGCAACCCAGCCAAGCCCAGGCCGAACATTGTCAGGGCCAAACCAGAAACGCTCTGATTCGCTTTGAGCGTGATTGAAACGAAAGCATGAAGGGCGCTCGCCAACATGCCGACCAGAGCGCCTGCCAGAATTCCCAGCATCGGATTGCCCGTCGTTTGCGTTACTGCAAATGCCCCCAACGCCCCGAGCGCCATCATGCCTTCCATGCCGAGGTTGACCACGCCTGCACGTTCGGCATAGACCTCGCCAAGCGCCCCAAAAAGAAGCGGTGTACTCGAGGCGAGCGAACGGGCGATGGTGGAAATTACGAAACTTTGTTCAGCGTCCACGGGAAACCTCGAGCGGGCAGGTGTGAGTTATGTAGGGGCGATCCTGCCCGAAGGTGCGTCCTAGGATCAAGAAGCGATCTCCATGATTGCCCTCGCCAGAACGACTGGTGGAAGCCACGTTTTCCCAGATCATGATTGCTGACCTCGAGCCAACGCTGATTTCCCAGCGAGCGTGATCTTGTATTTCAGTAGTGGTTCTGTGCCGATCAGAAAAAACAACATCAGGCCATTGATGACGTTCGTGGTTTGTCCCGGCATTTGCAGCGCCACTTTCATGACATCGCCCGAAGCAAAAATCGCGCCAAGCAGCAACGCCGTGATGATTGTGGCGAACGGATTTCCTCGAGCCAAGTACGCGGCGATGATCGCGGTGAAACCATATCCGAGCGAGATCTGGTTGGGGTCGAGCAATTTGTGGTGAATGCTGGCAACCTCGGCGACACCGGCCATGCCTGCCAGACCGCCCGAGAAGAGTGCCACGGCGAGCACGGTGGTCAGTGAATTGATGCCAATGTATTTCGCTGCCGTCGGGTTCTCGCCCAAGATGCGCATGCGAAACCCGAGGCGGGTGCTCGAGAGCACGAACGTCACCAGTGCTGCGAAGACGATGCCGAGCAATAGCGTCGGCCAGTGAATTCGTGTGTCGCCCAAAAACGGCAACCATGCCTCGGGCGGAAAGTCGTTGGTGTACGAATAACCGACGGCATTCTTGCCCTTCCACGGGCCATTGACCAACCACGACAGAATCCCGGATGCCACGTAATTGAGCATCAGTGTGGTGATGACCTCGTTGATCTCGAGCTTCAGTTTGAGGATCGCAGGCAGGAACGCGCAGGCGGCACCGCCGAGGAATCCGGCGATGAACATCAATGGCAGTGTCAATGGGCCAAGTGGAGGCACGAACAGCGCGACCGCACCACCGATGGTCGCGCCAATCACCATCTGGCCTTCAGCGCCGATGTTCAAAAATTGCGCGCGAAACGCGAGCACCAAACCAACACCGATCAACAACAATGGAATCGCCCGTTGAACCGTGGTTGAAAGACCCTGCGGCTCGAGGAGCGTGCCCTGAATGATCTTGCTGTACGCGACCAACGGATTGACCCCATAGGCCGCGAAGACAACTCCAGTGCAGAAGAATGCCGCAATCACCGCGATGCTCGAGACGAGAAAGACCCAACTCGAGGGCGGATTCGGACGCGGTTCGACATCGAACGGACCGAAACGAAAAATGCTCGAGGATGGTTTGCTCATGCGGGAACCGCCACTTGTTTTTGTCCGGCCATCATCAGGCCGACGTTGTGAACCGTGGCCTCGTCACGGGAGAGAACACCCATCAGTTGACCGGCAAAAATCACGGCGATTCGATCTGAAAGGTTGAGGACTTCCTCAAGGTCTTCACTGACCAAAAGCACACCAGCACCGGCTCGTGCACGCTCGAGGAGGAGGCTTTGCACCTGCGCGGTGGCTCCGGCATCAAGGCCATAGGTTGGGTGTGCCGCGACGATCAGCCTGGGATTCTCAGCGAGTTCTCGAGCGAGGATCAGTTTTTGAATGTTGCCGCCGGACAGGAGTCGAATCCGGGCGTTCGGACCAGGAGCACTCACGTCATAGGACTTGATCGAATCCTTGGCGAACTTCTCAAACGCCGCAGGCTCGAGCAATTCACCTCGAGCGAACGGGGCGCGTTCAAAGCCACGCAGGGCCAAATTCTCGGCGATGCTCATGTTGCCAACGATGCCCATGTGAATCCGATCCTCAGGAATGTGGGCCACGCCAGCCCTCGAGAATGCCTTCGCGCCCGCGTTGGTCAGGTCCGCACCGGAAATCAGAATCTTGCCGGAGGCGCGACGCAAACCGGTGATCGCCTCGATCAACTCGCGCTGACCGTTACCACTCACGCCCGCGATGCCAACGACCTCGCCGCCTCGCACGGTCAAGAAAAAATCCTTGACGGCCCGCACGCCACGGTCAGAAGTCACGTTCACAGCCTCGAGGGTCAGCACGTCCGATCCGAGGTTTTGTACGCCGCTCGAGCGCACCTCGCGCAATTCACGCCCGACCATCAAGTGCGCCAAGTCTGCTTTGTTTGTTTCGGAGACCGCCATGTTGCCGACAACACGACCGCGCCGCAAGACCGTGATGCGATCCGCGACTGCCATGACCTCATCCAATTTGTGCGTGATGATGATGACCGCGTGACCCTCGAGCTTCATTCGGCGTAAAACTTTGAAGAGCTCATCCGCCTCTTGTGGGGTCAGAACGCTGGTCGGTTCATCCAGAATCAAAATTCGAGCGCCACGCAAGAGCGCCTTCAAAATTTCAACCCGTTGCTGCTCACCCGCCGAGAGTTGCCAGACTCGAGCCTTCGGATCGACAGCCAGACCGTACTTCTCGCCCAATGCTCGAATGCGACCCTCGAGCGCTCGGGTTGGACCGAAGAAACTGGTCGGCAATCCCAGCGCGATGTTCTCGGCGACGGTGTGACGACGCACCAGCAACGGGTGCTGCGCGACCAGCCCGACTCCAAGCTTGATCGCATCTTGTGGAGAATGGATCTGCGCCAATTTGCCATCAATCGTGATCGAACCGGAATCGGCCCGATACAGACCGTAAAGCACGCTCATCAGGGAAGACTTGCCCGCACCGTTCTCGCCCAACAGTGCGTGAATCTCGCCGGGCAGAACCGTCAAATTCACGTTCTCGTTGGCAATCACGCCAGGAAACGACTTCGTGATGCCCTCGAGCGCCACCAAAGGCGTGACAGAATTTGAGGAGGCTGCTGTGTGCTCGCTCACAACGTCAACATATCAGGACGCGGCCGGAGTTCCAACACGCACCAAGAAAACGGTCGCTCGAACGGAACATCACAAATCACTCGAGCGGATGCCGGTTCCAATCCTTGTAAATCAAATACTGCGAACGCACCTTGCCCAACGCCCCAAACCACTGCGGACAATACGGAGCCATGTAAATCACATCGCCCGCCTGCACCGGATACCACTGGTCACCCAAACGGTAAATGCCGCCACCCTCGAGCATCGTCAAACCGTGCTCCATGACGTGAATCTCGACCAGGGACAAGCTCGCGCCGGGATCAAAAGTCATCGTGTTGACCTGCATGTCGTAACGCGGTTCGTCCGGGATCAACATGCCGACC
>JANOWZ010000193.1:0-16660 GCA_031418155.1 Deinococcales bacterium | reverse complement strand
TCAGTCTCGAGACTTCACTGCGGCCCATGATGCGGGCCTCGAGCAGCAGGGCGAGGAGTTCTTTGCGTTTGCCGCCACGCACGGGCTCGGGTGTTCCAGCGTTCAGCACCCGCATTGGGCCAAGCACCTCGAGACAATGCGATGTTTCGGGCTTGGCAGTGCTGGTCGTTGCCAAAGGTGCGATCTGGGGGAAATAATGTCTGGCGATGTTGACCCCGTTGATCAGACCGTGCGCCTCGAACCAACCAAGGTATTCGCGGGCAAGGGTCAAGTCGTCGCTCAGGCGGGCCACCTCGAGACCAATCATTCGGGTGGAGTACGGATCGCCGGTCTGTTCGGCCCAGCGCAGTGACTCGCGGGCACTCTGAAGCGCCTCGGCTTTTTGATCAGACGCGCTGAGGGCCAGTGCTTTGGCGTGGTGTGCGTTGCGCACCTGATTGGGCTGGTCGTTGGCGGTCGCCAGCAGCAGGGCTTGGTTCGCAAATTCTAACGCCCGCGTTGGCTGCCGATTCAGCAGGCAGGCCATCACAAGCGACCGCAGCGCCTTGAGCATCCTGTTGGGGTTCCCAGTGATCCGGGCAAGGCTGAGTGCTTCGTTGGCATGTTTGAAAGCCAGTACAGGCCCGTAAGGCACGTCCCAAGACCAGTACAATTCTGTCAGGCTTCGCAGGCAGTCGAGCACGTAATCGGTGTCTTTGTGTTGGCGCAGAATCTCGAGGTTCTCGCTGTAAAGGTGTTCGGCTTGCTCGTACTGGCCGAACCACTGCAACTGATCGGCGATGGCCACGTTGGTTTCCGCCAACCTCTTGATGCTGCCCAACTGGATGCACAGTCGCGCGGCCTCCTCGAGTTCGGGCAACGCCTCTTGATACCTGCCAATGTTTTGCAACACCGTGGCGTGAGCATGCAGGCCCGCGATGGTGTTCACCGAGTTGCCTAGCCGCCGATACCCCAGCAGGGCTTGGTGGAAATAAGACTCTGCCGCCGTATCCTCGCCGCCATATTGGGAAAGAACGACTCCTTTCAAGTAGTTGAAGCCTGCCCGGTTGGCTTCGCTCAGGTCGTCCCGACTGAGGGTTTGCACGATCAGCGCCTCAAGCTCATTGCGGAGTCCCAGTCCGAGCAGCGACCAGGCGATGTCATAGAGCGTTCCGGGATCGCCCGTCTTGAGGGCAGGGTTCTGTCGAACCAACTCGAGCACCCGCTCGTCGTCGCCCATTGTGCTGTACAGCCGCACCAAGCGCGGCAGACCCTTCGGGCCTTGTTCGTTCTCGGGCAGTTGGGCCAAAGCCCACTCAACCCGGTCCTGTTCATTGCGCAAAGCAAAGATGTGGCACAGCAGGTCAAGGGTTTGGGTGTCGTGCGGCTTGAGGCTCAAGGCCAGTTCACCCAGGCGAACGGCGGTGACAAAGTCAAGGCGCTTGAGGGCCTGAGCGGCCTCGAGCGCCACCTGGTATTGCTCTTCCCCGCTGGCGTGATCCGCCGCCCTGGCCAGAAGTCGCCCCTCGAGGGTTGGATCGGCCATCTCTTTGGCCCTCAAAGCTGCCTTTCGGAGCAATGCCAAGCTCTGGTCGTTGCTCAGGGCTGCCGCCTCGAGAAAGTCAGCCGCCTGAATTGGGTCGTGCTCCAAGGCATGGAGTGCCCGACGCGCCAGGTCTCGCCTCCGTTCCGGGCGCAAGGTGGCAAGCCGCACCTCGCGGTACAGCGGGTGAGCGAACCCTGTCCCCATCAGGATGCCCTGCTGCGCCAGAAAGCGCTGCGCGGCCTCGAGTTCAGATGCCTCCAATTCTGCCACCAGTGCCAACGTTGGAACAGGGCTGTCTACAGGGAGCAATGCCTTGGCCTCGAGCGTTCGTCGAACCGCTTCGCTGCTGTTCACCTTCAGCAATTGCTGCTCGATCAGTGCTTCAACGGTGTTGGGCATCAACCGGCGTTCCGGCTCGCGCCAACGCCAGTGTCGCCCGTCGTTCCAGACGAAACCTTGACGGGCCAGGAAGCGAAAAAACTCGAGCGTGAACAGGGGATTTCCTTGGGCGTGCTTGAAGATCCAGGCGAGCGCCTCGGCTGGCAATGCCGCGCTCGCCTCAGCCTCGAGCAGCGCATCAGAGGCGACCCGGTTCAGTGGCTCGAGCCTGATGACCTCGAAGCCCTCGGGCGGCTGGACACGACTGGTGGCGATCAATCCAACGCCACGTGTTCGCGTGACGGCGAGCGCCAGTTTCTGCCAAACCTCAAGCCGATCAGGGGTTGCCTCGTGCAAGTCCTCGATGTGCAAGATCAGCGGGGCGTTGACGGTCAGCAATGCAGCCAAGGTTTGGATGAATGTTGCCGTCTCGAGTGACTCGCCTTGTTGCAACCGTTCCAATGACCGCTCGAGCCAGACTGAGATTTTTTTCGGGCGCGGCACCTGACGAACGATCACCTCGAGCGTTTGGGTTGCGTGAATACTCACGGATTCCAGGGGCGTGCCACGCAGCCATGACAGCGCCGTGTGCGTCTTGCCAATGCCGGGTTCGCCCCAGAGACAGACCGCCAAACCTGATCGCCGCGCTGCCAACCCAGTGAGCCGCCGCGCGAACCGCTCATCAGATCCGTTCATGACCACCACAATACAATTGTGCCCAAAACATGGCATGGGCAGACTCAAACGGCAAGAATTCGCCTGATTTCAGGGCTCGGCTCGAGGCCGACATCGTTGCGCAAATGTTCGGCAAACTGGCGGTAGCGTCGTTCGGCACTGAAGCGACGACCGGAACGAATCATCAACTCGAGCAATTTGGCGAGGGCCGTTTCATGACTCGGTTCGTGATCCAAAAGCCATTCGAGTGCGGCTTCGGCGGCGGCAGGCTCGCCGCTGTTCGTGGCGTGCTCGAGCACAGCTTCCAGGGTGCGTTCGCGCAGGTTGACCCTCGTATCCTCGATCAGGTCGAGGTGAAACTCGGGCGCAAGGTCAGCATACAGGCGTTGCACAGCGGTTATGTCGTTCGAGGCGAGTGCCCGGTCGAGGTCCCAAAGGTCCACGTTGGCGCGGGTCAGACCAGACTCGAGGATGTAGGTCGGCAGACCCCAAGGTTCGAGGACCTTGCGCAGGGCGTTCAGGTTGACGTGCAAGTTGTTGCGGCTCTTGTCCGTGTCGGCATCCGGCCAGAGCGCCTCTGAGATGCGTTCTCGACTCAAGCGCAGCGTCAGCAGCAACAAAATGTCTCGAGGCCGAGCGGTCAGCGTCACAGCTTGACCGTGCAATCTGACCTCAAACCCACCAAGCACGCGCACCTCAAGTAGGGGAATTTCGTCCAGGCGCGGCGCAATGGCCTGTTTCCAGGCGCTTGCCAGGACATCAAGGATTGGGTACGGGAAGCCCAATTCGGCACGGGAGCGTGGCAACAAAGCGAGTGGAATCAATCCCGGTAAAATGTGTTCTCGGACCTGCGTCAGTGCAATCAGATACTCGAGTTGCAGTTCTTCTCGACCGATCTGAAATCGTGCCGCCGCATCATACAAGCGCAACTCCATCGGTTCGTGTAGGTCAAAAACCGGACCGAGTTCGGCCAGATTGTTCAATGCCAAAGCCCGCTCGATGCGTTCCCAGGCCGTGTCGCCCGAGACAACATCGAGCGAGGCCAGACCCCGCCGGCGCAAGCTTCGTGCCCAAAAAAAACGTACCCGTCCGATCAGTTGCTCGTCCGCCCAGACGCTGACCCTGGCGTGCAGCAAGGCAAAATTGTCCAGGTCGTTGTTCAAGTACGACAACAACGCCTCCGCCTCGAGCGCCCAACGTGGGTTTGCGTACTGGAACTGTACTGCCTCAAGCAACAAGGCGCGTGCCGCTGGCAGGTCGCCCAGAAAAAAGTGCAATTCGGCAAGCTGCAAGCAATCCCCAGGGATGTTGGCGTGACTGAGGGTGCGGTTGGTCTCGAGCATCAAGCCACGTCCGGCGAGCAGGCCCTTGAGGTCCCCATGCGCGTGCCAGCGCACAATGGCCAAGTTCCCGGCGCTGATGGTGCGCCACGGACTGGACTCGGGATAGTACGTCAAGGCCCGCAACAGGCTGGTCTCGGCCCGGGTCCAATCGCCGCTGCCATAATAAATCGTGTAGCAGTTGTGCAAAAATCGGCCCGCCATCTCCGCTGAGGCCGCATCCAACCAGCGCAGTCCTTCGTGCTCAAGTTGTTGGGCCTGTTCAAAGTGGCCTTGTTGTGCCAGGAAAAACACCGCGTCTTTGTAGCCGGAAAGCAAGGCATCTGGCGAGATTGTGCTGTGGCGGGCAGACTCAAGCAACAACGCCACGCCTTGATCGATCTGACCCACACGACACAGAGATTTCCCAACCTGCTGACCGCGATGTTCGCCCCTCGGCAGGGGCAGCATCGCATCCCAACGCAAGACCTGTTCTGGAATGAAACGGGCAAAATCGAAGGTGTTGGATTCCAGGAGTTCGTTTAACGCCTCGAGCAACCTGAGGTTCGCCAGGGCTTGACCTCGCAACAACGGCGGCAATTGCGGCGCAAAGCCGAGCAGCGCTGTTCTGGCTTCATCCCAGTAGGCCTGCAAAACCCCGGCACAGATCATCGGGTGAACGCGATAACCGCCCTCCAAGGCCTGAATCAATCCGATGGTGGCTAAGCGTGGGGCCAACGGGAACAACTCGAGCGGTGCGAACTCGAGGCTGCACAGGGTCAGGAGCGTTCGCCATTCGTGCAGATTCAGGCTTGCACGAACACCCTCCCAGAAAGACTGCTCGTCTGGAACATCACCGGTCAATGCGGCCAAGTGCAACGGCAATGACCAGCCTCGCGTGCGATCCCAAGCCGCGCTCGAGTCACGGTCGCCAAAAAGCTGAACCGCTTCGTCCACGGTGAACGCCAGGTGATTTGTTCCCAAGTGAACCAGGCGACCTTCGGCCCGTGCCCGCAGCAACTCCGGGGCGTTCAATGCCTGACGGCTGGCCAGCAACACCAGCCCTGGATTGTGCTTCAAAAGTGGTCCGAGCGCCTCGAGCACTTCGGAGCGGTTCTCGAAGTCCTCGAAGATCACCACGGTTTTGGTGCTTGCCAATGCCGTCAACAGCACCGTCCAGGCAGCCGTCTCGGGCAACCCAAGCGCCCCGGCCAGCGCCACGCATGGATCACCCTCGAGCAACGCCAACCAGATCACGCGCCAACCATCCGCTTCGAGTTTGGCAGCCCATTGCGCGGTCAGCACACTTTTGCCGTAACCATACGGCGCTTCAAGCGAGACGACATACCCGGCCTCTTCCGGCAACAGGCGCAGCAGCCGGGGCCGCTCGAGAAACAAGGCGCTGGGTTTGGGTCGAAAACCGATCACGGGATCACCTCGAGACCTGAATGGCACTGGCCATCAACACTGATTATCGCCCCGATTCTCAAAATCAGATGGGTCACTTGAGGACTTGAGAACACGTCATTAAGTCGCGGCTAAGTCCCCCCGTCGGACACTGACTCCAGCAGGGACGAAGAGCACCCTGTGACAGCCCCGCAACCCATCGCCCTTGAGACCCAGGAGGAACTGCAATGGCAACCAAGACCCTGACCCTGAACGCCGACATCGAGCACGCCTACGCCCAGATCGCGCAATCTTTGGCAGGCAACAAAGCCGAAATCACCACGCAGCAACCACCGAGCTTCCTGGCCTTCACGCTCGGGCACAGTTCGCTCTGGACCAGTTTCTTGAAACTCAAACTCGAGGGGAAAGTCAACCTCGAGCCGTTGGCGGACGGACAAACAGTCGCACACATCGAGATCAAACCGGCGGACAACGCGGTGCTGGGCAATGTGGGATTTCAGGGCATTTTCACCGCAATTTTTGGACTGCTCTTCCTCGGGCCTTTGGCCTTGCTGGTCGCACCGCTCGGCGCGGCGGGACTGTACCCATACCTGAACAACACCATGCCGGAACAGGTGCTCGACAAGCTCGACGACAACATTCCAGGCGCAAGCCAGGGCGGGGCACACAGCATGAACGGTGGAGCGCAACCCAAAAACGCCATGCCCACAACAACCAAGCCAAGCTCGAACACACAAGAAACGGTCTTCGCACAATTGAAATCCTTGGGCGAATTGCGCGATTCGGGCGTGCTGTCCACGGAAGAATTCGAGGGCAAAAAATCCGAATTGCTGGCCCGCATCTGAACCCTTTAGGTTCTAACGCAAGGCTCGAGCTTGAACTCAGGGTTGCGAGTCCAATGATTGCAAATCCATTCACACGGAGCAGATCATGCCTGACAAGCCAGAACCCAAAAACATGCCCTGGATGGCCTGGGTGATCGTGACCCTGCTCGGCGCAGCGATTCCGGTCACGCCACAGATCCTTCAGTTCGTGCAGGGCCAAAGCAGCGGGCCGGTAAAACCACCGGTCGTTCCAGACCAACCACAAACACCGGTCATGCCAGTCACTCCAGTCAAACCGGTGATGCCGGTCGCACCAACCTTAACGGCGCAAGAGTGGTTCAAAAAAGGCATGAACCTTTACCAAACCGGTCGCTGCCAAGAGGCCATCAATGCGTTCAACCGCGTGCTGGTCAGCACCGACGCGACCCGGACACGTACCTGCACGAAATGCACCTTGCAGCACAAGGCCGAATGCGAGGCATCACTCGGGCTGTTCCAAGATGCGGCGCAATCTTACGAGGCAGCCGTCGAACACGCCGCAAACGAACAGGAAGCCGCGTACTACCAGGCGCAAGCCTACGAGATGGGCCAGCGCTAAACGAGGCTCGAGCATCCTCACTCGGAAATCTTGCAAGTGCCGTTCAGTTCAAGGCGCGAAACCCCAGATTCATACGGGTGGGTTGTCGCAACGCTCGAGCCCGGTCTGCCCATCGGAGGAACCACCAAAAATCATTGTGAACTCACCGTTTCACCATACGGATCGGACACGCATCCCAGATTGATTTTCACCCAGTTCAGGGTCTGTCAGAGATCGAAAGGTGACTGTATTTAAGTCGCGTTTAAGTCCTCAAATCCTACGATCCATTTGCAATCAGGCCACTTCACAGGGCCGAGAAAAGGAGTCGGATGACCAACCACGCCATCCCAGCGGAATCCATCCCAGCACAATTCATCCCGGTGCAGGCACTCGAGCCCAGGTTCATTTCAGGAGGAAAAAACATGAAAAACACCATCTTGCCAATCTCGTTGCTCACCGGTCTGGTGCTGTTCCTCGCCTCCTGCGGTAACGCCGCCCCACCCGCCGAGAAAACCTACACGCTGACCGTCTCGAACCTCTGTCCGATTTCGGTCACAGTCTCCATTGACAACGTTTCACGCGGTATTTTTGCTCCAGCACAGGCTCGAGATTTCACCTTGACGCAAGGTTCACATTCGGTCAAGGCGGTTCCTGCCGGTGGTGGCACGCCGTTTGAGCAGTCGATCACCTTGATCCAAAACGATGTCTACACCATTTCTTGCGGTTGACGCAGATCACTCAGGCCCGCTCGAGCGAAACGCCCGGATGGGCCATTTTCCTGGGAGGCATTCATGATCAAACATGCAGCGCTAGCCATCGTCGTGATCTTCCTGGCCGCCTGTTCGGGCGGGAACACAAACACTGGCGGGGGTGGTGATCCGGGCGGCGGTTTCACTGGCGGTCCCGGCGTGATCTCTGGACAGATTCGTCTCAGCAGCAATGTCGCCGGCGCATCGGGTCCGCTCGAGAACATCATCCCTGGTGAGGTGATCGTCAAATTCAAACCTGGCCTGCGTGCCCAGGGACTCTCGAACCTGTCCGTCAGAGGGCCTTCAAATCAAACCCTGAAGATCAACCGTGTGCGCAGCCTGTCGCTCGAGCAAAGCGGCCTGTACCGCACGGGTGGCCTGGACCGTGCGGGCACGCTGGCAATGGTGCAACAACTCGAGTCGCGGGCCGATGTCGAATACGCCCAACCGAACCGCATCTTGCAGGTACTCGATGTGCCGACCCCAACCGACAAGCTGCTTGGGTTGCAATGGAACTTGCTGGCCCCGGCGCAACTTGCGGGCGGCATGAACATCTTCGGGGCCTGGAACGCCCACGGAACCGGTTCGGCCAACACGGTCGTGGCGGTGGTCGATACCGGCATTTTGTACGACGGTGAGACCTCTGGCAACACGCATCCAGACCTGCTTGGACGGGTGCTGCCGGGTTTTGATTTCATCAGCGATCCGGGCATCGCGGGCGACGGTGACGGCCGCGATCCAAACCCCTTCGATGTCGGCGATGACCGGCTGACCTACCACGGTTCGCACGTTGCAGGCACGATCCTGGCCGGAGCCAACAACGCTCGAGGTCAATTCGATGGCGGCATGGTCGGCATCAATTGGGCAGCGAAACTCGTGGCGGTTCGGGTGCTCGGCAACGGTGGCGGCACGACCGCCGATATTGTTGAAGGCACGCTCTGGGCGGCGGGCATCCCGGTCAATGGCGTACCGAACAACCCGAATCCGGCGGATGTGATCAACCTCAGTTTGGGCGGTCAGGGATCTTGCGGTCCCGCCGAACAGGAGGCGTACAACCTGGCCCTGACCGGTCCGAAAAAACCGATCATCGTCGTGGCGGCGGGCAACGACAACAAGAACGCGAGCGGCTTCACACCCGCAAGTTGTGCCGGGGTGATTACGGTTGGGGCCAGCGATCAGTTTGGGGCTCGAGCGCCGTACTCGAATTTTGGACCGCGCATCGATGTCATGGCCCCCGGTGGTGACTCGAGTCAGGCGTTCAACGGGGTCGATCAGGCCGGTGGAATTCTGAGTTTGGCCAAAGATGGCCAAGGGCAACTCGGCTATCAGTTCAAGAACGGCACCTCAATGGCCGCACCGCACGTGGCAGGGTTGGCATCACTGATCAAAGGGCTTAAACCGGGATTGAACACCGCCGAAGTGCTCGACATCCTCAAACGCCCAGGCGTGGCCACCGCAATGAACGCCGCAAAATGCAAACGACCACAGGGCACGGATTGCGGTGTCGGCCTGCTCGAGGCGAAACTCGCGCTCGATGCCGCCGTCAACGCAACCAACACACCCGATTTCACGCTGGGTCTCTCGAGTGCCAGCCTGCCCATCACACCGGGCGGTACGGGCAAAATAACAATCAGCATCAACCGTCAGAACGGACTGGCCGAGACCGTGACCCTGGGCATTCCCGTGCCGGTCGCTGGCCTGACGACCACGTTCGCAGCGGCAGGCACGGACAAAGCCGACCTGAACATCTCTGCCGCCGCGAACCTCGCACCCGGCGTCTACACACTGAGTGTTCGTGCCACAACCGGTGGCGGTCTGAGCAAATCGCAAGCCTTGAGCGTGCAAGTCAGAAAGGCCAGCGACGGACCCAACCTGCAAGGGGCGTTGGTGCTGACCTGCATTCGCATCCTCGGCAAATGCGCCAACAACACCACGGTCGGCGTGCAAATCACCAGTGCCACCCGACAGGCGAATTACACCCTGACCGGTGTCTCGAGCAGCGGGACTTACGTGGTGCTGGCCTACAAGGACACGAACGGCAATCAACTGGTGGACAACGGTGACTTTATCGGTGCGTACCTGACCCCCGACCGCAGCGGCCTGGCACAAGTTCGCCCACCAAAAGCGAGCGTCAGTTTTGATCTGGAACGGGCCGTCAGCGTGACCTCGCTCGAGACGGCACTGCCACCAACTGAGATGGCTGCCCTCCGTGGGATGCTCGAGACGTACCTGGCAGCGACCCGATGACATCACAGCGGTTTTCGCCGTAGGACGCGCCAAGCATTGCACCAATTGCTCGAGCAGTTGGTGCAATGTTCGTTTCGCTCGAAAGCCGTTTGAGTGTGACGGTCTCGAAAAGTGATGCCAGCGTATTGCATTGCTGATTGAACAAAAAATGCAAATGCTCGAGTTCATCGTTCGCAACCAGACCACTGCCCAGAATTTGTTGCCCAGAATTTGTTGCCCGGAATCCACTGCCCGGAATTTGTTGCCCAGAATTTGTTGCCCGGAATCCACTGCCCGGAATCCGTATGAACCCGAAATATGTTCGAGTTTGTGCAAGGTGAACGTCCACCATGAAATCGGGAGGCGTACACACTGAACATCGGGTTCTGGATACGAACCCAGAACCCGATGTGTTTTCAGAAGCAAATGTTTTCTGGTCGCACAAGAATGCCGTGATGCACGACCAAAAAGCTTAACATTGGGACAACCTCGAACTGGTGCACGGTCACCTTGATTTCTACGCATTACTGCGTATGCTCCGAAATCCGTTGACCGTGCACTGGACACTACTCCCGTTGGTCGGATGATTTTGAGAAAACCACTCAAAATCACCGTGGTCTTGCACTAGGCGAGCATCCCGACGGCCATGACCTTGCCGCCCTTGACTTCTATTTTGATGCCAGCGAGCGACTTCTTGGCTGGACCTTTGATGACCGCGCCATCGGCACTGTACTGTGCGCCGTGGCACGGGCAGGCCAGGACACCCTGCGCGTTCGGTGCGGCGGGCTTGCAGCCGTTGTGGGTGCAAACAAGCGTGAACGCGGACAGGTGAATTTTGCCGCTTTCGATCACGCGACCGCTTTTCATCATCGCTTCGTCTTTTGGCGCTGGAACGCGCACCAGAATGGCCGCAGTTTTATCGGCCAGTTCAAAGCTGATCGAGTCGAAATCCTTCTCGAGTTTGGCCACTTCGCCAATTTCGATGGCCTTCTCGAGCATGGTTTGACCTTGGGCGGTCAGGTTCGCGCCGACAGCGACCCCTGCTCCGGTGATGGCGAGTCCTTTGACAACGGTACGACGGTCAATGTTTTGTTCGCTCATACGTGACCTCCTGTGTTCAACGTTCATTTTAAGGCACAGTATGAATTTTAAAGTAGTTACGTCTGACACTTTTGAGAAGTTCAACAAAACATGAACGCCCACGCTCGAGACGGGCTCGAGGATGGGCGTTGAAAGTCTTGAGGGTTTTACTTGGCAGCGCGAGAAGCGTTAACCAATGCCTCAAAAGCAGTTGGTTCGCGTGCGGCCAGGTCAGCCATCATCTTGCGATCCACTTCAATTCCAGCAGTTTTCAGGCCAGCAATGAAGGTCGAGTAGGTCATGCCGTGAATGCGTGTGGCGGCATTGATGCGTTGAATCCAGAGGCGGCGGAAGTCACGCTTCTTGTTGCGACGGTCACGGTAGCTGTAGGTTGCGGCGTTCAACAGGGTTTGCGAGGCGTTCTTGTACTGCTTGGAACGTGAACCCCAGAAGCCCTTGGCCCGTTTGAGGATTACTTTATGTCGCCTGCGGCGAACAATACCGGTCTTGGCGCGAGGCATCAGCGATCACCATACGGAAGCATTTGCTTGAATTTTGGCGTGTCGGCATCACTGATCACAAAGGCGACACCCTTGCCCTGAATTTCCTTGCCAGACTTGTGGTACGACAGGTGGCGCTTTCCGGCCTTCCATGCCATGACCTTGCCGGTCCCAGTGATCTTGGTGCGGCCACGAGCGGCCTTGACGGTCTTTTGCTTACCCATTTTGACTCCATGCTCGAGAAAACGTCTGGCGTTGCGGACGGTTCCTGGGTTGCGGCGACCCGAAGATGAACCCGAGTGCTTAAGCCGAAACCTCTTAAAGCCTCGGCAGTGTACATGAAAACCTCGGGAAAGAAAAGCGAGATTTTCCCCGCAAACCAGTCGGCCATGCAGTCCGTTGGGGCAGTCGGGTATGCTCGAGGCCATGAAAATTGATCGGATCGAACTGCGCGAAGTGCGCCTGATGATGAAATACGCCTTCGAGACTTCGTTTGGCGTGGAGCAACTCAAACGCGCCCTGCTGGTCACGGTTCACAGCGAAGGCTTGACCGGCATCGGTGAAGTCTCGTGTGGCGAAGCGCCGGGTTACAACCACGAGGCGACCGACACCGCCTGGGTGATCCTGCGCGAATTTCTGGTTCCCAAAGCGCTCGGCATGGATTTGCAACACCCGAGCGACATTCAGCCCCTGATCAAACGGGTGCGCGGCAATTACTTTACCAAAGGGGCGCTCGAGATGGCGCTCTGGGATTTGTTCGCCAAGGCCGCAAACCAACCGCTGTGGAAATACTTGGGCGGCACAAAAACCGACCTGCCGGTGGGCCTCAGTGTCGGGATTCGCAAAAGCCCGGAAGAACTGGCCGAATTCGTGACCGCGCAACGCGCCCTGGGCTACCAGCGCATCAAACTGAAGATCGCACCGGGCCGGGATGTGCAATACGTCGCCGCCGCCCGAGCCGCCCTCGGGTCGGATGTCGCCTTAACGGTGGATGCCAACAGCGCCTACGACCTCGAGAATCCAGAGCACGTCAAATTGCTCGAGGCGCTGGACGATTACGGTTTGCAGTACATTGAACAACCCTTGCATTACGAGGACATCGTGGATCACGCCAAGATCGCGGCAAAATTGAAAACGCCGATCTGCCTGGACGAACCGATTCACGGCTTTGACGATGTGCGCAAAGCGCACGAACTCGGCAGCGGCAAGATCATCAACCTCAAACTCGGGCGCGTGACCGGCTATTACGAAAGCCTGAAAATCGCCGAATTCTGCGGCCACAACGACATGGGCTTGTGGTGCGGCGGCATGATGGAATCTGGCGTGGGCCGCGCCCACAACGTTGCGCTGCAAACCCTTGCGCAATTCACGCACGCCTCGGACACCGCACCGAGCACACGCTACTGGGACGAGGACATCATCGAACCGGAAATCGTGATGGACGCAAACGGCATCACGCACCCGCTTCCAGGCATCGGCATTGGTGTGGAATTGCGGCACGGGCTGATCGAACAACTCACGCACCGGGTCGAAACGTACCAGTGAAGCTTGAGCAGGTGAATCTGCGAACCGTGACCTCGAGTGATGCCGCGATCATCTCGAGTCATCGTTACCCGGACGAACCCCAATTGCGCCCAACCTACACCGCTTGGCTCGAGGATGCGATTCCTCGGGCCGTGTACTTGGGTTGGCTGCTCGAGGTTGAAGAAACGGTCATTGCGGGCGCTGGATTGGTCATTCTCGAGTGGGGACCGAGCTTCGAGAACCCGAATCCGTTTGCGGCCCGAATTGCCAACGTCTTCGTCGAACCAGACTTTCGCAGGCAAGGACTGGCGCGGCAACTCGTGATGCGCTGTCTCGAGGAAACCCAGACCCGAAACATCACGCACCTGAACCTGAGCAGCACCGACATGGCCCGAGGTTTGTACGAATCGTTCGGGTTTGTGGCGGCCAAAAACCGGATGGTGCGTTACTGATGTGCACACACCAAAATGCTTCATGTGAACTCGAGAGCAGCATCAAAATCTACACGCCCGAGAACTGATCTCGAGCAGTTCAACCCAGCGCATCGATCACGGCTCGAGCGGCGAATAAATCTTCAACCGCGAGCCCGACCGATTTGAACAGTGTGATCTGATCGCTCGAGGTTCGGCCCAACTTGGACCCGTCAACCAGGCTCGAGAGTTCGGTCATCGTGTTCCAATCCCAGCCATGACGCGCAGCTTGAATCAATTCGCCCGCACCATTCTGTGCCGCCTCGAGTTTGTCCACAGTAACGCTCGAGATTTTGATTGCGTTCGTGTCTGCCTCGCTCATGTCTGGCGTGAAAGCCCCGACCAAATCCAAGTGTGTTCCTGGTCGCAACCATTCGCCACGAATCATCCCGTCGGTGGCTCGAGTGGCGCTTGAGATCAGGTCGGATTCACGCACCAACGTCTCGAGGTTTGGAGCGAGCGTGGCATTCCATTCTCGAGCCAGTTTCTGGGCAGCCTCGAGTGAACGGTTCCAGATCAGCACCCGCTCAAACGGGTGTGCTGCCATGTGCGCCTCGAGTTGCGCCCGCGCCTGCGGTCCCGCGCCAACAATTCCGAGCACCCGAGCATCGGAGCGCATCAAGTGCCATGCCGCCAATGCCGAAACCGCCGCCGTGCGCCGTTCGGTCATGGCTCGAGCCTCAATCACGGCCTCGAGTTCGCCGGTCACATCGCTTTGTAGCATATAGCTCGAGTGGATGGTTGGTAAGCCTCGAGTGGCATTTTCGCCGTGAACAGTCACGAGTTTGGTTCCAAGGCCAACACCGGACGCACTGCAAGGCATGACCAGGTACACTCCACCCGTGGCGGGCAGACTCGAGCGTTGCGGCATGGTCATGTGCCCCGCTGACAACGCCCAAAATGCCCTTTGGACCGCCTCGAGCGCCAATGCCGGTGTCAGTGCCCGCTCGACCTCTGCCTCATCAACAAAGCGCATCTCGGGCCTTAAGGTGTGCCGTTTGATGCGGGTTGCGTTGGGCTTTGTGTGGTTGTGGTGGTCGTGGTGGTTGTGCGCCGCCTGCGACGACGCGGCGGATCAGTTGTCCCCGCCTGCCCATTTGTGACGGTCGCGCCATTTGCATCTGTCGCCACGGGTTCTGGTGGCGGTGGCCTTGGCGGAGCAGTGCGCACCAATTCCGTCTTGTTGCCCACGCTGTCCTCGACCACGATGCGCACGTACCGGGTTCGTGACACGCTGGCGTAAAACGTCACACTCGAGGATGGCGAGACGTTCAGCGGAGCCCCGTTGACACTGACGCGCAACACCTTGATGTTGTCAAAGGCGCGTCCTGAGACGGTCACGGTGCTTTCCTGACCGGACAGCGAATCGATTTCCACTTTGGGCTTTTGCGTGTCCACACGCAACTCGAGTTCACGTTTGCCTTCACGTCCGTTCATGTCGAGCGCCCGCAATTCAAAAATGTTACTGCCCGCCTCGATGTCACGCAATGGAATCGAGAATTTGATCAATTTGCGGCCAACAAAGGCGTTCAGGGGCGGTTTCGCCATCAGGTCCTGCGAGCCGTTCAGCACGAGTTTGCGCACACCGGTGTCATCGATTACGTAGCCTTTGACCTCAAGGTTCGCGCTGGGTGTGACCGCGCCAGAGGTTGGGGAGGTGATGACGATTTGTGGACTGAACGAATCCGTGTCTCGCGCACAGGCGGCGAGGCAGATCAGGAGGCAGGCGATCAGGACACGAAGCACAGACGGCAGTCTATCAGGCTGGGATGAGTCAAAACTCATCAGGCAGGCTGGGATGAGTCAAAACTCATCAGGCAGGCTGGGATGAGTCAAAACTCATCAGGCAGGCTGGGATGAGTCAAAACTCATCAGGCAGGCTGGGATGAGTTTTGACTCATCAGGCCAACTCGAGCGCTTCGAAGGCCCGAGTGCGGGCATCATGCAGGGCAATCACCGCTTGGATGCTGGGCTCGGTCGCATCGGTTCCGAATTGCGCCACAAAACGACACACCGCCCGGTTGCGACTGGACTGCGTGTACTGCTCGAGCCAACCTGCGCGAACGGTCGGCGTGAACCCGGACCGGTGTCGCTCGAGGAACGGTTTGGGCAGCTTCAAACGCCAGTGTTTGGGTGTCAATCTTGCCCTGAACGTACCTTGGACTTTGCACAATCGGGCGTACAACGGGTCCGAACCGAGAACATGCAGCAAGTCTTGCGAGAGGTCATCTGTGGGATCAAACAGGCTGGAAATGATGATTCCACGAAAACCGCTGTGTGTTTCGTACAGGCGGGCCGAGATGGATTTCAGGTCTTGCAGTTGATCGCGCAACGCCTGATACCGAAGCTGTTTGCATTCACGGGTGGCAAGCTCGAGTTCGGCACGGCTGACACCGCGCAAGGCTTGCCGAATGCGGGTCAGCCAACCGCGCACCTGGGTTTTCAAGTGTGCTCGAACATCAATGTCCCAATCCACGAACATCACGCTATGAACATTGAGGATTTCGCACCCGGCCCGGTTGCGGGTGATGACCCCGAACGGCAATTCGTCAAGGATTTCCTCTTGGACGCGACGGCGATGGTAGTGAACTGAAAGCGGCATTGATGCTCGAGTATACGAATTCTTGATTGCTTGGCATCACAACCAACCTTTTTCTCGGGCGATCCGTGCCGCCTCGATGCGGTTGTCGGCCCCGAGTTTGCTGATTGCTTCGGACAGGTAATTGCGCACGGTCCCTTCCGACAAATTCAGTTCGCCCGCAATCGCGCCGCTCGAGCGTCCATCACTTGCGAGGCGCAAGACTTGACGTTCACGGTCAGTTAATGGATCGGGTTCACTCCAGGCTTCGGCGGCGAGGTTCGGGTCTATCGCACGACCACCGGCATGAACGCGACGCACGGCCTCGGCGAGTTGACTGGCGGGCGTGTCCTTCAAGAGGTAGCCGCTGGCTCCAACCTCGAGCGCTCGACGCAGGAAGCCAGAACGGGCGAAGGTCGTGACGATCACGATCCGAGATTTCAGGTTGTTCTTTTTGATCTCGGCGGCCAATTCCAGGCCGGTCATGTGCGGCATTTCGATGTCGGTCAGGACAACATCGGGATTCAACTCGAGCGTTCGGGCGAGTGCGGCCCGACCATCCAAGCATTGCGCAACCACTTCGATGTCACCCTCGAGTTCCAAGAGTGCCGCAAGCGCCCCGAGCACCAAGCCCTGATCTTCGGCGATCAGAACCCGAATCAAGAGAGTTTCACCAAGCCCGCAAGTGTCGGTTTGAACCCGCACGATTGATAGAACATCTCGAGGTGAGCTCCATAATCGACGTGCAACCAATCGCAGCCTCGGGCTCGAGATTCTTGAATGGCTCGAGTCACCAATTCACGCCCGATGCCTCGATGTTGAAATTCT
>JANOWZ010000192.1:0-2025 GCA_031418155.1 Deinococcales bacterium | reverse complement strand
GGTCCGGCACACTGACCTACGAGGCCAGCCAAATGCTCAAAGATGCAGGCATCGGATGCAGCACCGTGGTTGGCATCGGCGGCGACCCGATGATCGGCACGACCTTCATTGACCTGCTGCCCCTGTTCAACGAAGACCCCGACACCGATGCGGTCGTCATGATCGGCGAAATCGGCGGGGCCGACGAAGAGAACGCCGCCGAATGGATCGCCAAGCACATGAAAAAACCCGTGATCGCATTCATCTCGGGACGCACCGCGCCGAAAGGCAAACGCATGGGCCACGCCGGAGCCTTGATCATGGGCAATGTTGGCACGGCAGAAAGTAAACTCGAGGCGATGGCGAAAGCCAACGTTCCGGTTGCAGACACGATGGGTGAGATTGTCACACTGACCAAAAAAGCACTCGGGCTGTAAGAAGGCTCGAGGGTGGAAAGAAAGGACACCAGTTTTGGTGTCCTTTTTGTTGTGGCTTGTTAAACTTGAGCGGGTGAATGTATGGATTTCTTGAAGAAAGCACGCAGCATCAGTCAGGAATTCAGTGATTACATTGAAGGCATTGGCGAGTGTGAACTCAGATTCCAAGGCAAGCACCCGATTGAACACTCGAGAGACAATCATGTCCATTTGTTTGGTCTGGGACAATGGGTTCGGAAAAATCCACAAATTGATTTGAAGATACAGGTGCAGGCAGTCGAATACATCTTTGCACGCTGGAAAGTACGTTTGAAATCGTATCAACCACACACTCAGCAAGCATACCGAATGTACTTGTACGAGGATTTCGCGCCAACTATTTCCGTTGTCGCAGAAACAAGGTTTGGCTTTCCCTATGGAAGGAAGCCTGTCTTCGTTGACTCACCAGTTGAAATTTTTCAGATTTATGCAAACCGTGATTGGAATGATTTTCTGCAACCCAATGAAAAAACTGCGGTGCTGTTCGCCATCGAAAAATCCCAAGGAAGTATCGGTGCTCGGGCCGCACAAATGATTGGGTTGAAAGCCATCGAATTGAGAAAATATATTGAATGGTTTGAAATCGGAGATCAAGTCAATGCGATTCGTAAACATTTTCATCGTAGACCCGCCCGATTCTTGAGTTATGAGGATCACGTGCCAAGCTTCAAGGTGTACGAAATTCAGATTCATCCTGTGTGATCGTAAATGGTACTCGAGCAGATTGATCCATTCTCCTCGAGCCTTCAATTTTCTTCTGCTACACTCATCGCATGGACACTGCCCAAACTCGAGCATGGCACGCCGAATTCGAGGCCGCCGCGAAACGCTCCCTCGAGACACGCTTGAAATACGCTTTCATCAAAACGTACAAACCAGTCTTGGATGACGAACCGTACCGGTCCTTTGCCAGCACCGCCGAGTACCGCGAATGGTGCGAAGAAAACCTGCCGGAATGGTTGGGCTTCAAACGTGTTTGAGTTGCACGTGAAGGCTCGAGTCGCAATTCAGAAGATGTAGTGTGCGACAACCGCGACCGTCACGCCCAAGAGTGCGCCGACTGCAACCTCGAGATAGGTGTGACCCAACAATTCTTTAAGTGGTTTCGGCGCGAATCCTTCACGGACCACGGCCCGCAATTCCTCAACCAAATCGTTGATCAGTGTGGCCTGCATCCCGGAGGCACGACGAATGCCGGTCGCGTCGTACATCACGATCAGGCCAAACACGGTGGCAATCGCAAAGTACGCGCTTTGAAAGCCGTACTCCAAGCCGAGCACGGTTGCCAGGGCGCAGACTTGCGCGGTGTGTGAACTGGGCATCCCACCCGTCTCGAGCATTCGTTCTGGAGCCCATTTGTTGGTCAGGGAACGCACGATCAGCACTTTCAGGATTTGTGCAAGCGTCGAGGCGGCCAGGGCCGTCCAGAGGGCTTTGTTCGCCAGGAGTTCCACGAGTGGCATTCTAACCATGCGGGCAGGGATGGGGAAGGTTTTTGTAGACTCGAGGTGTGAAGCCAGAAGAGTTTGTGACGGGTTTGCGATCCGTGTTTGAGGCTCGAGCGGATGTG
>JANOWZ010000191.1:0-24346 GCA_031418155.1 Deinococcales bacterium | reverse complement strand
CTCGGCATCAATCAGTGTGTAGCCGACCACCTGTTCTTTTCGTGTTGCAAAAAATACTCGACCCGTGCCGATGCTGGAACGGAACGCCGCAAAATCTGGGTACGTCAGGGTGGTCGTCGGGTTGTACGGCGTGTCGCGTTTCGTCTCGAGAAACAGCACGTACAAATCCTTCCAGGTGATTTCATTGCCGCTCGCATCCGTTTGTTCGATCTCATAGCCATCCATGAATAGGCGTTCCTCGAGTGGCGCAAACCTGCCGAATTCAAAACGGGTCAAGTCCAAATGTGCACCCCAGGATTGATAGCGGTTGATCAGTCCAGCGTGTGCCAAGAATGTCATGTCGGCCATGTCTTCTCGCACCACGCTTTGAATCGCTCGAGGTTGAAATTTGCCGATGCGGGTTAGAAAATCCAGGTACAACACGCCGTAATGTTCTGGGTGTCCAAACAATTGAAAGCGAAAAACATTCTCGAGGTCTTCGGGAACAAAGTACATCAGACCGGCCATGACCTGATCGCCTTGAACCAAGACCAGGCACCAAACCGTTGCCCATGCTGCTCGAGTCGCTGTGCATCTGAACGTTGCATCTCTTGGCTGCTTTGGTCGAAATGGTGGTGGTAATGCGCATTTTGCAGGGCCGTAATCTGTGGGTAATCACCGTCTCGGGCATCTCGAATCATGCCGTCATGTTAGGTGTGAAATGGGCCAGGTTGCAAAAAGTAAGGCTCTGCCAAATGGCGTATTGCGGTCCATCTTGGAGTTGTGTCTCGAGCTTGTGTTTTGAGCCAAAGCCTGCTTTAATGGTACGGACCACCGGATGTCTAAACCTTTCCTCGAGCACACCAGCGAAAAGGTCGCCATGAACCCAAACGATCACTTCAAACTCGACCCAAGCAGCCCGATTCCGCTCTACCGACAACTGCGCACCAACATCCAACAAAGTCTTGCCAGCGGCGAGTGGCCCAACGACACTTCCTTGCCCAGCGAACGCGAACTCAGCGAAACCCTCAACATCTCCCGCGCCACCGTGCGCCAAGCCATCCAAGAACTCGAGCTTGAAGGCTGGCTGGTGCGCCGCCAAGGACGCGGTACGTACCCATCCCCCGCCAAAGTTGAACAACCACTCGCACGCATCACCAGCTTCACCGAAAACATGCGTCACGCTGGAATCCATGCAAGCTCTAAACTGCTCTCCACCAGCCTCGAACCCGCGACTGGAGCCGTCGCTCGAGCCCTCAGCCTCGGTGCGAGCGGCGTGGTCGCTGTGATTGTCCGATTGCGCCTCGCCAACAACCAAGCGATCATGCTCGAGAAAGCGCACATCAACTACACGCTCGTTCCCGGCATCCTTGAACGCGACTTGACCGGATCGCTCTACGAATTGTTGCACGGCACGTACCGGCTGCAATTCGCGCAAGGCCAGGAAAAACTCGAAGCCATCCTGCCCGAACCCTGGCTCTCCAAAGCCCTGACGCTGCCACGCAACACGCCGGTCCTGTACACCGAACGCACCGTCAGCACGATAGACGGCATCCCGCTCGAGTACACGCAACGTTACGGACGCGCCGACAAATGCAGCTTCCGCGTGAACCTGGAGGGCGACAACGCGAATTTCACGTTCAAAGAACTCGCCTTCGGTTGAACACAATCGAACACAACCACCCTCGAACATAGGAGCCTCATGTCAGACCTTCAATACGCACTCGAGTACCTGGACGGCTGCGAGAGCATCCTCAAAAAAGTGCGTGAAACACAACTTGAACGTATCGCGCAGGCGGCAGAATGGTGCGCGGAAGCCATCGCGCAAAAAAGCCTCGTGCATCTTTTCGGCAATGGACACTCGAGGATGGCCTGCGAAGAAATCTGGCCGCGCTACGGATCGTTTCCCGGCTTTCACCTGATGATTGAACTCTCGATGACGAACCACACACAAGTGGTTGGCAGCAACGGGCAACGCCAAGCGATGTGGATCGAACGGCAAGAGGGACTCGGCGAAGTGATCCTGCAAAATTACGTGCTGCGAGACAGCGACGTGATGATCGTCTTCTCGACCAGCGGCAACAACGGCGTGGTCGTGGACATTGCCTTGGGTGCGAAAGCCCGAGGCATGAAAGTGATTGCGGTGATCGCCGAAACGTATGCGCGAATGCTGCCGAGCGGACACTCGAGCAGCAAATGCCTGCACGACATTGCGGATTTGGTGATCGACAATTGCGCGGTTCCCGGCGACGCGATGGTGAATGTTCCCGGTGTCGATGTGCCGGTTGGTCCGGGTAGCACCATTGGCAATACCGCCGTGGTCAACAGCTTAAAAGTGCTGATCGCACAAAAACTTGCGGCCCGAGGACAGATGCCGCTCGCGCTTGCAGGCACCTGGAAGATGGGCAAAGAAGCCAGCGCCAAACGCTTCGAGGAAGCCTACGACGATCACCGTGACCGGATGAAAGTGCTGTATGGCGGTTGAAGGTTTACGTTGCGCAATGCTCGAGGATGCGGAAGACATTCGCACCGTGGTCAACGCTGCATTCGAGGGATACATCCCACTGATCGGACGCAAACCTTTGCCGATGACCGCAGACCACACCAACCTGATTCAAAATCATGACGCTTGGGTGCTCGAGGAAAACAACGAAATCATTGGTGTGCTCGAGTTGGTGCTCAAAGACGACAGCCTCTACATCGACACTGTTGCGGTCAAGCAATCACATCAATTTCGAGGCATCGGAAAACAACTTTTGAACTTCGCAGAAACTCGAGCAAGAGAACTCGGACGAAACGCAACGACCTTGTTCACCAACGAACGCTACACGATGCTGCTCGAGATGTACGCACGGCATGGTTACGTCGAAACGCACCGGATTCCAGTGCAAGGCACAGACGCGGTACATATGCGCAAAATACTCGAGGATCACGCATGAACAACACGTTCGAGAACCAAGTCGCGATCATTACCGGATCAACCGGCATTGCTGCCGCAACCGCACATGCACTTGCGAATGCTGGAGCAAAACTCGCTGTCATTGGACGATCTGCTGACAACATCGAGCAATTGCGAAAAGAAATCCCAAACATCCTGCCAATCGCCATTGATCTCGTCAAACCAGACGCGGCGAAAGAAGTCGTCACACGCACGCTTGAGCATTTCGGACGGCTGGATGTTCTGGTCAACATTGCCGGAATATCTGGGCGAAAATTTGGTGATGGCCCCGTTCACGAAGCCAGCGATGAAGGCTGGGACACCGTGATGAGCACGAACGTCAAAACCACTTTTACGATGTGCCGCGAAGCACTCGAGCCGATGATGCGACAACAATCTGGCAGCATTATCAACATGGCGAGTGTACTGGCATACTCGCCGAACAAAGACTTTTTTGCCACACACGCTTACGCCGCCTGCAACGGAGCACGAATCTCACTGACCAAAGCGATGGCGGGTTACTACGCACGTTACGGTATTCGTGTCAACGCCGTTGCGCCCGGATTGATCGCCACACCGATGAGCACCCGAGCACAAACCGATCCAGAAATCCTCGGGTACATGAAAATCAAACAACCAATCACGGGAACGCTCGGCGAGAGTGAAGATGTGGCGCAAGCGATTCTGTATCTCGCTTCACCGGCAGCAAAATTTGTGACCGGTGTGATCCTTGAAATCGCAGGCGGTTGGAGCGTGACCGGATGAACGCGCTCGAGGTTGTGACGCAAGCTCGAGCGATTCCAGTTCTGCGTGGCAAAAGTGCAGACAGCGTGCTCGAGGTGGCGCACGTGCTGCTCGAGGAAGGATTCAAATTTCTCGAGGTGACGTTTACTGTTCCCAATGCGCTCGATGTGATGCGAGAACTCAGCAAGGTTAACGGTGTAATTGTTGGTGCTGGAACGGTGCTCGAGGCTCCGCAATACAAAGCCGCAGAAAAAGCTGGCGCGAGTTTCATCGTCTCACCCGGCGTGGATGTTTCCGTGCTCGAGTTTGCCAAAGGTCGAAACGTTGCACTGATTCCCGGAGTCTTCACACCATCCGAAGTGATGTGCGCTCGAGCTTACGGATTCACTGTACTCAAACTTTTCCCTGGCGAACTCGGTGGAATCGGACATTTGAAATCATTGCGCGGACCATTTCCAGACCTGCACTTCATGCCCACAGGTGGCGTGAACAACAGCAACATTCAAGACTGGGCAAACGCTGGTGCAATCGCGGTCGGCATCGGCTCGAGCCTGACCGGTGATGGTGATTTGCTGGGTATTCGTGAGCGTGCCCGAGAACTCAAAGCAGTGTTGGATGGTGTGATGTGGCCAGCGTAAGTTACTCCAGTATTCCAGTCCTGGATGACTGCGATGTGCTCGTGGTCGGTGGCGGTTCGGCAGGTTCGAGCGCGGCGATTGCTGCCGCTCGCACCGGTGCGAACGTCATTTTGCTCGAGCGTTACGGATTTTTGGGCGGCACCGGTACGGCGGTGCTCGATACGTTTTATGGTTTTTACACGCCGGGAACCGTGGAGAAAAAAGTGGTCGGTGGCATTCCCGATGAGGTGATTGCGGGCCTCGGGCGGCGCAAATCATTGATCAAACGTCCGAACACCTATGGCGCTGGTGCTGGCCTGACGTACGATCCCGAAGTGCTGAAAGTCGTCTGGGACGATCTCGTCTCGAGTGCGGGCGTTCGCGTCTTGTTCCACTCGTACTTCGCAGACGTGATGCAAGATGGACCTCGAGTGACCGGCGCGATCATTGGAACGAAGCGCGGCCTGCGGACCATTCATGCTCGAGCGATTGTCGACGCGAGCGGTGATGCCGATGTGATCGCTCGAGCTGGCGCACCATTCGAGGACGCTGGAGCGTTGGGCATTGCGCAATCGTTGACAACCACGTTCAAAGTCATCAATGTCGATGTCACTCGAGCCCAAGCGTTTCCAAAAAAAGAGATGTGGGCCTTGATGCAATCCGCGACGGATTACAACCTGCCGCGCAAGGAGGGCAGTTCACACATCACCCCGATGAAAGGTGTGATGGTCACAAACATGACCCGAGTCGCGGGTGTGGATGCAACTGACGTTGATGCGCTGTCACGCGCCGAGATGGAAGGCCGCAAACAGGCACTCGAGTACATGCGATTCTTGCGTGACAAAGTGCCCGGTTACGAACACGCCGAACTCGGTGGCCTGAGCATCAACATTGGCGTGCGCGAAACACGACGGATCAAAGGCGAATACTGGATCACCCGAGACGATGTTTTATCTGCTCGAAAATTTGAGGATGGCATTGCGTTGTGCGGTGCGCCAATCGAAGAACATCACTCGGGCGGCGACACCAAATGGGAATACCTGCCGGACGGCGAAACCGTGGACATTCCCTTTCGCGCATTGCGACCACAGGGCCTCGAGAATGTTGTGGTCGCGGGACGTTGCTTGTCCGCATCGCACGAGGCGCACGCCAGCATTCGCAGCATCGGGCAGTGCATGGCGATGGGTCAGGCCGCAGGTGTGGCGGCTGCGCTCGCCAAGAACGGAAACCTGTCAGAACTCGAGGTTGCAACATTACGCGAACGCTTGCTCGAGATGGGCGGGATGCTGTGAAGATCATCCGCACGGTGCTCGGCGATATCGAACCCAACAGCTTGGGCTTGACACTCGGGCACGATCACCTGATGACACACCCGCCCGAAGATGTGACCGACACGGATTTGGCGATGGATGATCTCGATGCGGCAACACGAGAACTCGAGTTGTTCAAACGTGCCGGTGGTGGCGCGGTCGTCGAGATGACCACCGTCGATTACGGACGTGATGTCGGCGAACTCGAACAAGTTTCTCGAGCATCCGGCGTGCATGTGATCGCCGCAACCGGATTCAACAAAGGTGTCTTCGCAGACCGAATAACGGAAAAAATTGACGTGAACGAGATCACCAATTGGATGGTCAATGAAGTCAACATTGGCATCGCCCGACTGAGCAAAGACCAACCTCGAGCAGAATTTTCTCGTGCCAGGGCCGGAATCATCAAAGCTTCAAGCAGTTTGAACGGTGCGAACGAAAATGAATTCACCGTCTTCGAGGCGGCGGCGCAAGCTCATCTGGTCACCAACGCGCCAATTTCCACGCACACCGAAAAAGGCACCTGGGCACTTGGACAAATCGAAGTCTTCATGGATCACGACGTGAACCCGAGCAAAGTCTTGATTGGTCATCTTGACCTCAAACCAGAATTGTCTTACTTGCTCGAGGTTGTCAAAACCGGCGTCAACATCGGCTTGGATCAATTCGGTAAAGAAAAATACTTACCTGACCTCGAGCGCGTGAACTTAATTGTGCAACTCTGCGAGGCAGGATTTGAAAAGCAAATCATCATCGGTGGTGACATGGCGCGAAAATCGTACTTCAAATCTTACGGTGGCAATCCCGGCCTCGAGCACGTGCCGAACACGGTGAAACCCATGCTTGCACAAGCTGGACTCTCGAGCGAAACGATTGAGAACATCCTGATTCACAACCCGCGACGCTGGCTCGAGTTTGAAGTGAGTTTTGAATCATGAGGTTTGAGTTGTGAGGAAAATCTAGAAAGGAGTTCGCATGAGTCAATCAACAGTGGCAGTGGTCGGCACAGGATTTATTGGCCCGGTGCATGTCGAAGCGTTGCGACGCTTGGGCGTTCATGTCAGAGGCATCCTCGGCTCGAGCGCAGAAAAATCCTTGAGTGCAGCGCGAAATTTGGGACTCGAGGTTGGCTACTCGAGTTACGAAGCATTGCTGGCCGATAAAGAGATTTCTGTGGTTCACCTGACCAGCCCGAACCGATTTCATTACACGCAAGTCTTGCAGGCATTCAAAGCGGGTAAGCATGTAATCTGCGAGAAACCATTGGCGATGACGAGCCGTGAAACTCGAGCCCTCGTCAAAGCTGCCGCAAAATATCCGCACTTGATTGCCGCCGTGAATTACAACGTGCGTTTCTACCCGCTGAACTTGCATGCTCGAGAGATGGTTCGGCAGGGCGAGATCGGTGACGTGTTTCACATCAAGGGGTCTTACGTGCAGGATTGGCTACTGTATGACACTGATTTCAACTGGCGCGTGCTCGCAGAAGATGGTGGTGACCTGCGAGCAATTGGTGATATCGGTACGCATTGGTTGGACCTCGTGACGTTCGTGACTGGACTCGAGGTTGAAGCGGTTTGCGCGGACCTGAGCACGGTGCATCCGATTCGACAACAACCACCGGCGGGCAGTGTTGAAACGTTTTCTGGCAAAAAAGGTGCAAAGAAAAAACCCGAGATGACACCTGTGAAAATCACCACCGAAGATTACGCCAGTGTGCTTTTGCGATTCAAAGGCGGTGCTCGAGGTGTGCTGACTGTCTCGCAAGTCACAGCGGGCCGCAAGAACCGGCTCGAGTGGGAGATTGCTGGATCGAAAAAAGCAATCGCCTGGAATGGCGAGCGCCCCGAAGAACTCTGGATTGGTGAACGCAACCAAGCCAATCAAATCCTGATGCGTGACGGGAGTCAAATGCACGCCGTCTCAAGCGCGTACACAAATTACCCTGCCGGTCATGCCGAGGGTTTCCCAGATACCTTCAAGCAACTGTACCGAGCCATCTATGCCGACATTGAAAAAGGCAAACGCTCGAGCCAGCCGTTGTACGCGACCTTTGAAGATGGACACAAGGAATTGGCATTGTGCGAAGCGATCCTCGAGAGCAGTAGAAAAGGTACTTGGGTGAAAGTCAAAGCGCAATGAACCGTAGGGGCGAGGCATGCTTGTTGACCCTAAACCAGCACCTTACGGGCTTGGGTCGCCCCGCCCCTACGACGACACGATCCATCGGCATCAATATCTCAATTCTTGACGGAGGAAAAACCATGAAACTAGGATT
Organism: Deinococcales bacterium; assembly: GCA_031418155.1. Taxonomy (GTDB): domain Bacteria; phylum Deinococcota; class Deinococci; order Deinococcales; family JAAFIG01; genus JANOWZ01. The sequence goes on along the minus strand of JANOWZ010000191.1, from coordinate 16,480 downwards.
TGTATCAGCCATTGTTCCAGATCTTTCTCTCGAGCAAACCCTCGAGTTCGCCGCCGCAAATGGTTTTGATTGCATCGAGGTCATGTGTTGGCCGATGGGCAAGGCCGAGCGCCGGTATGCGGGTGTAACGCACATCGATGTCTCGAGCCTTGACGATGTGGAAGTCAAGCGGATCAAAGCTTTGACAAAAAAATATGGTGTCAGTATCAGCGGTTTGGGCTACTACCCAAATCCACTCGTGGCGGATAAGAAAGAGGCTCGAGTTTACATCGATCACATCAAGAAGGTGATCGATGCCGCAAAAAAATTGGGTGTGAACCAAATGAACACCTTCATTGGGCGCGATCACACCAAGAGTCTCGCCGACAATTGGGTGCTGTTCGACGAGCGTTGGCCCGAGATCATCAAGCACGCCGAATCGCAGCGCGTGCGGGTCGGAATCGAAAATTGCCCGATGTATTTTTCTGGCGACGAATGGCCGGGTGGCAAGAACATGGCGATCAATCCGGTCATCTGGCGGGAAATGTTCTCGAGGATTCGCAGCAAGTATTTTGGGTTGAATTACGATCCGTCGCATTTGGTCTGGCAGATGATGGACCCTGCGTGGCCGCTCGCGGAATTCAAAGACAAGTTATTTCACGTGCACGCCAAAGATGTGCGAATCGATTACGACAAGTTGCGTCAGGTTGGCATCATGGCCGCACCGCTCGAGTATCACGCACCAAAATTGCCCGGACTTGGCGATGTCGATTGGACGAAATTTTTCGCCGCCCTGACCGAAGCCCGTTACAACGGTCCCGTCTGCATCGAAGTCGAAGACCGTGCCTACGAGGGAAGTCTTGAGGATCGTCAACGGGCCGTGATTCAGAGTGGTCGTTTCTTGCGCAATTTTGTGAGCTAACTGCGCAGGTGAAAGCCGAAAAGGAAAAGGTCAAAGTGAACCCCAAAACCTTGAGCCGAGCCTTGCTTTTCGTTGGTACTTTTACCTTTCACCTTTGACTTTTTTCCTCGTTTTCTCTCCGAAGGAGTCTCCATGCGGGCAGCCGTTTTTCAAGGCAATGACAACATCGTCGTGCAATCCGTTCCCGATCCGATTCTCGAGGATGGTGAGTTGCTGCTCGAGGTGGATGCGTGCAGCGTGTGCGGCACAGATTTGCGCACGTTTCATCACGGGCACAAGAACATTGTCGCCCCAAGAATTCTCGGGCATGAGTTCGCGGGTCGCGTGGTCGAATCTCGAGCACCGAATGCTCGCATCAAGGTTGGGGATCGGGTTGTGATGTACATTGTGCTGGCGTGTGGCAAGTGCCGCTATTGTCAAGCGGGTCGTGCAAATTTGTGCGATTCGCGCACGACGATGAGCTACCAGCATGATGGCGCGTTCGCCAACTACATCAAGATTCCGGCTCGAGGTGTGAACCAGTTGTACAAGGTGGATTCCAACGTCTCGCAGGAGCGCATGAGTCTGGCCGAACCGCTCGGGTGCGTGGTCAATGCGTATTCGAGAATTCGTGTGGGTTTGAAGGACACGGTGGCGGTGATCGGTGCAGGACCAATCGGTGTGATGCACGCGCTGGTGGCTCGAGCGCAGGGTGCGCAGAAGGTGTACATGTTTGATCTGTCGGAGAACCGGATAAGAATGGCAAAGCGGTTTGACATTGATGGCGCGATCCATGTCTCGCAGGATGGTTCGCACCTCGAGCAAATTGCTGAACTCACCGATGGTATTGGCCCGAGCGTGGTGATCGTCGCGGTCAGTGCGGGTCAAGCCTGCATCGATGCGCTCTCTATGGCGGGCAAAGGTGCTCGAGTCAATTTCTTCGCTGGCTTGCCGAAATCCAATCCGACGGTGGCGTTGGATTTAAATCACGTGCATTACAAGGAACTCGAGATTTCTGGTTCGTTTTCCGAGAACGCGAGCGATTTCGATGCGGCGCGTGCTTTGATTGCGAGCGGGCGTTTTCCGGCGGACAAGATCATCACGCATCGCTTGTCGCTCGAGCGCATCAATGAGGCATGGGGCTTGATGGAATCGGGCGAGGCGTTGAAGGTGACGATCCTTCCAGGAGGCGTGTCATGACGGCAGTGGCAAACAAAAAATTGCTCGAGGCACCGCATGAACTTCTGATGCTGATTGCTGGTGAGGCTCGAGCAAGCGTGAGTGGTGCGACGTTTGAATTGCATTCGCCTGCAACTGGTGAGGTTGTTGGCATCTTGCCCGAAGCGAATGTTGATGATGTCAACGCCGCCGTGAATGCCGCACAATCGGCGTTTCTCGAGTGGTCAAAACTCACGGCGTATCAGCGCGAGACGATTGTTCGTAAGGCGACCGCGCACGTGCGAACACAGGCGGATCGGATTGGGATGTTGATGGCGCTCGAGCAGGGAAAACCATTCAATCAATCGCGTTCGGAAATCATCGGTTCGTGCGACACGTTGGATTATTACGCTGCCGAAGGTGTGCGACTCGAGGGGTACTCGAATCCAACCGAGGCGGGCAACCTTCGCTCGAGTGTTTCGTATTCGCCAGTCGGTGTTTGTGCGCTGATCACGCCTTGGAATTATCCGGTCAGTTTGTTGTCGTGGAAGCTCGGGCCTGCACTCGCGGCGGGTTGCACCAGCGTCGTGAAACCCTCGCCGGTCACGCCGATGAGTCCGCTCGAATTTTGTCGTGCGCTCGAGACGGGCGGGCTGCCGAAGGGTGTGGTCAATGTCGTCACCGGCTCGAGTGCGGCTTTGGGTGTGGCGCTCGTGACGCACAAGAACGTGGCAAAAGTGGCGATGACGGGCAGCACCGCCACCGGAAAGAAAATTCTCGAGTCGGTCGCGTCGCAACTCAAGAAAATCTCGCTCGAGTTGGGTGGTCATGCGCCCGCAATTGTTTGCAGTGATGCCGATGTCGAGAATGCTGCGAAGATCGTGGCGTACAAGGGTTTTCGCAACATGGGCCAATCCTGCTCGAGCGTCAACCGCTGTTACGTGCACTCGAGCGTCTTTGATCAATTTGTGGCGAGCCTGAAAGTGCAGGCGGAAAAACTTTCAATCGGTGATGGCGTGACCGATGGCGCAATTGACCTCGGGCCGATGGCGACGCGGGACGCGCTCGAGAAAGTCGAAACGCACATCAAAGATGCGATTGCTCGAGGTTCAACGTTGGTCACGGGCGGTGCGCGTCCGGGCGGATTCTCGAGCGGCTATTACTACACGCCGACGGTTTTGACAAACGTGCCGAACGATGCGCTGATGATGCACGAGGAAACCTTTGGGCCGGTCGTGCCGGTGGTTGCGTTCGATAATCTCGGAGAAGCGATTCAACTTGCCAATGACACGGAATACGGCTTGGTTGCGTACCTGTTCGCCAAAGATTACGCGACGATCACCAAGGTTTCAGATGCGCTCGAGGCGGGCACGGTTTGTGTCAACAATGGTGGTGTCAACACGAATTATGCGCCGTATGAGGGGTGGAAAAATTCTGGTTTCGGCGTGGAACTGGGTCGGCGTGGCCTTCTCGAGTACGTCAAAACCAAGCACGTCAAAGTGCAGTTCTAAACTGGCTCGAGTGCGGATTATTGTTTGATACCAAGTCGTGATTGAAAGCAGCGGTTTTCTGCTTTCAATCCGAGGTCAGCGAGTAACGAAAAATCAAGTCGTCTTACTGGTCGTGTATCCGAAGCGACCCAAGCGCGAATGGCCCGTTAGGTGCCAGCTTATGAGCAAGAAGCTCGTCAGATGCTGCCCTCAGGGTCAAGAAGGATACCGCCAGTTTTAAAGACGACTTGATACAGCAATTTCACAAATGCTTTGGAATCAAAGCATTTGGCGAGCCATGCGAGTGGAAACGACAGCGGTTGAGGAAAAATGAGCGAATTTTGCCCGCAAAATTCCGAATCATTCCGAAAACCGCTGTATGAGTTCACGCTCGAGTTTTTGCGCGATCAAAAACCATTCGTGTTCGCTTCGCCGGTAGATTGGTGTGGACCGGTTGTAATTGCGCACAACATCGCTGGCGAGTTTTTGCGCCTCTGGCTTGCGGTCCTGTGTGACCAGAAATTGCGCGTATCGGGCTCGAGCCTCTTCGCCTGGGAATCCGGTCAGGGATTCTTTAAAAGCGGTTTCAGCCTCGAGCATTTGTCCAAGTTGTTCGTTGATCCGGGCAAGCAACAATCGGGTGCGGTTGCGCAGTTCGGCAGGACAATCCTCGAGCACTTCGAGGACCATTTTTTTGGCCGCCTCGAACTCGTTTTGCACGAACAGCACGCCCGCGATTTCGTAACCGACGTGTGCGTCCTTGGCATAAATGCCTTGGCGTGACAGGCCAAATTGCTCGAGCGCCTCGGCGTGCATTCCGGCAGCTTTGTACTCTTGGGCCAAGGCGAGTCGGTTCTGCATGGTTGGCACTTCCTCGAGTGCCAGCAAACGGTCTTTGATGCGGGCTTGCGATCCTTTGAATTGGTTGGCGAATCCTTGCATATCTTGAGCACGAATGTTGGGTCGCACGTTCAGCCAGAGGTACAAGAGTGATCCGATGCCGGGGATAAACAGGATGATGAAAATCCAGTACGTGTCGCGGCGTTGCGTCACGGCATGATAGATGCAGTACAACTGCAATGCGCCCATCAGCAGTCCGAGTGGTCCAGAGTTGAGGTAGAAGCCGAGTGGGTTCACGTTTGAAAACGTAGCACACGTGGCTTCTGGAATGCGCAAGCGTCTGTTACGATTCACCCATGCCCCTGTCCTCGAGTTTCCGAATCGCGTTTGCACTCGCAGCATCGGCCCTCTTGACCGTGGTGTTTGCGCAAATTGAGATGCCAACCACGCCAGCCTCGAGCCTGGGCCAGCGTGAGGGGTGGACATTGACCTTCCAGGACGAATTCAGCGGGCCTTATGGCACGGCGGTGGACCCGACCAAATGGGGTTTCGATCAGGGCGGCAACGGTTGGGGCAATGGGGAATTGCAGTTCTACACGAACACGCGACACAACGCGATGACCGATGGTTCTGGCCGTTTGATGATCCGGGCTCGAGCCGAACCGGAGGATGCACCGTACACTTGTGCATTCGGGCAGAAGTGCGCGTACACCTCGGCGCGGCTGAACACCCGAGGCATTTTCACGCAGGCGTATGGTCGTTTCGAGGCGCGAATGCGCGTCCCGGCGGGTCAGGGTTTGTGGCCCGCCTTCTGGTTGCTCGGTGCGAACCTCGGCGAGGTCGGTTGGCCGAGCGCCGGTGAGATCGATGTCATGGAAACGATTGGCCGTGAACCAAACTTGGCGCACGGTACGATTCACGGACCGGGGTTCAGTGGTGGTAACGCGGTCGGTTCGCCGGTATCGTTGCCGGACAATGCGCCGTTCGCCGATGACTTCCACACCTTTGCCATCGAATGGCAGGAAAACGAAATCCGTTGGTACTTGGATGATGTCTTGTACCAAACTCGAGGGCCAAAAGATTTGCCCGGAAATGGGCGTTGGGTGTTTGACCATCCAGCGTTCATGATTTTGAACCTCGCGGTTGGTGGGCAATGGCCGGGTCGCCCGGATGCGAGCACGGTTTTCCCGGCGAACCTGCTGGTCGATTACGTGCGCGTCTACCGCAAGTAAATGTTTTTAGGCGGTTGCAACCACGCCCTCGATGCCCCGGCGCTCGAATGTGAAGATCGGCCAGGGGCGCGATGCGTTCGGCTCGAGGTTGCTTTGGTTCACACAATCAAACCCGAATTGGATGTGGCAGTTCTTGAACTGGACCGAATCAGATTCAAGCACGTCACAAATTGGCAATCGCCCGAATGATGGTCGGTGCTTTCGAGCCGCCTGCGGGTTCTTCGGACACGGCGATCACTTGCGTATTCGTTGGTACTTGAATCAACAGTCGCGGTTCCTGCGTGATCCCGAGCGAACGCGGCGCAGTCTCGCCCTTCAGGATGTACCAAGCCTGCCAGGTTTTCGGGCCGGAAAGCTTGCCCATCGTGTGACCGATCAGCAGTTGCCCATCGGAATTGATGAAGATGCGACCGAGCACCCGCTTGCCATCGGGCGAGTTCAGAACCGCCATTCTGGTATCGCTTGAGGTCAGCAGCGACTCGAGCGTTTCTTGTGACGACCCGAGCAGTCGCAAATTGTTGCCCAGTTGCACGTTCTGCACCAGCAGCCCAGCCATCACCGCCAGCATCATTCCACCCAGTGCGACAGCAAAAAACCGCATCCTGTGGCGAGGGGTTTGGGAGGCCCGAGGTCGGGTTTGATTTGGGACGGGTTCTCTCGAGAACGGTGAAAGGTCTGGAACACGTGTGATTTGTCGCCCGTTGGATTGACGAACCCGATCCAACATCCTCGCCTTCAAATCCCTCGGCGGTTCCTCAAGCGGAATCGCTCGCGCCAAAATTGTGACCGCCTCGAGATACCAGACGTAACTCGCCTGAGCCTCCGGATTCACGGCCAAGTACGCCTCCAACACTGGCACCTCGTTCGGCTCGAGTGCCCCGAGCGCGTGCAATGGGATCAGGTCGTGTAGTTGAGTGTTGTTCATACGGCTTCCTCAAAGTGTGCCCGCAGGCGTTGCAGGGCGCTTCTGGCACGGCTTTTGAGCGTGCCCAATGGCAACCCGGTGCGGGCCGCCAATTGCGATTGCGACAAACCCTCAAAGTAGAGTGCCTCGAGCACTTGGCGGTCGCTGGCCTCGAGCATCTCCAAGGCGTTGGCCGCCACCATCCGATCCAAGGTTTGCTCTGTGGCATCCGAGCCGTAACTGGCAGCATTGATGGCCGCGTCGTCGAGTTCATCCGCCTGCCGATTCTGATTGCGACGGTACACGTCGATGGCGGTGTGATGCGCAATCGTCATCAACCATGCCAGCACCGTGCCTCGGGCCGGATCGAATTCATTGGCTTTGTTCCAGACCCGAACAAACACGTCTTGCATCACCTCCTCGGCATCGGTTGTTGTGCGCAAAATCTTGCGGGCCAACGAGTACACCACCGCCGAATGACGGTCGTAGAACGCCTCGAAAGCCGCCTCTGAACGTTGGGCCATGTGAATGAGCAAGTGCTCGTCAGGGATCGCTTCAAACATTCGGATTGCAAACCGCCTTGAGGTTGGATTTCATCTGCTCAGCACCCGAAACTGGCATCCGGGAGTCTGTGAGCCCCGTTGCTTGGGTATACGCAGTCAAACGCCAATCGGATGATCTGGAATCGCACGGATGCTCGAGGTTCGAGGTTTGACAAACGAAAACGACACTTGAGTTTGCTTGGCTCGAGGTCGGTCATCCGATAGTGCAATCCGTTCGTATACCCAACTGAAGCGCTTTCCGCACGGCTGTGGCCACAGCCGAATTGCTTGAACTCAACCAGGAGGACACCATGATCGACCGTAAAATGAACCGCCGTCAGGCTTTGCAGAATTTTGGACTCGTCGGCGTTGGCGCAGCGCTCGCCGCCTGCACCCCACCCGTTATTGCTGTTGATCCGCCCAAAAAAGACATCGACGTGGACGTGCTCAACTTCGCTTTGAACCTCGAGTACCTGGAAGCAGAATTTTACCTTTGGGCCGCATTCAATCGCGGTCTTTCTGATGCCGATGCGGGCGGCGGTCCAGCCTCCGTCGGCGGCAAGAAACTCGTTTACACCGGATTGCCGATTGACGGTGCTGTTCAGGCCTACATCGAAGAGATCGCCACAGACGAGGAAAACCACGTCAAATTCTTGCGCAAAGCCCTCGGTGACAAGGCCGTTGCCCGTCCAAAGATTGACATCGGTGGTGTCGGTGGTGCGTTCGAGGCCGCAGGTTTGGCCGCGTCAGGTGGTGCGCTCAAAGGCTTCGATCCTTACGCGAATGCCCTGTTCTTCCTGCACGGCGCGTTCATCTTCGAGGACATCGGTGTGACCGCGTACAAGGGTGCATCACCATTGATCACCAACCCAGGCTATCTCGAGGCTGCCGCTGGTATTCTCGCGGTCGAGGCGTATCACGCGGGCGAGATTCGCACGCTTTTGTACAGCCAACGCGATGTGGTCGTGCAAGGCTTGAAGGTTTCGCAGATCGTTCAGGCCATCTCTAACCTGCGCGGCAGCGTCGGTGGCGGCAAGGATCAGGGTATCATCGATCCCAAAGACCCAAAGAAGGGCAACATCTTGCCAACCGATGAGAATTCAATCGCATTCTCGAGGACAACCCGTGAAGTCTTGAACATCGCTTACGGTGCGAAGGATGCGACCAAGGGATCGTTCTTCCCTGAGGGCTTGAACGGCGCGATTAAGTAAGCACGCCTTTGGCGTGACCAAGTAAGCATGACCTAAGCATTCACGTCTGAATGACACACCTGAGAACCCCACGCTCGGGTGTGTCATTGAACATTTTCTCGAGCATTCCTTGAAAGAAGAACAGGTCGCCCCAAAGCCCGCAACGACCGAACTCAAGGTTTGAGGTCTCGAGGAATGCCGACTCAAGCATTTCCTGCTCGAGCAAAAGGGTGGTTTGAAAGACATGCCTGAACTGCACCGCCAACCCACGTGCCGCGATTGTCCTTGGCGGGTGGACAGCAAACGCCTCGTTTGGCCGGTCGAGTATTTTCATGACTTGCGACTCGAGATGTTTCGTCCGGCGCAAAAGAACATGGTTTGCCATCATGCCCATGAGCATGCCAGCATGACCTGCCAAGGTTTTCTCGAGGTTTCAAAAACCTTGCACCTGCGGGCCTGGCTTGCCCGTGCTCGCGGCGAGACGGATCATGCCCTTGGTCAACGCTCACACCTGTTCCCCAGCTTTGAGGCGATGGCCGATGCCAACGGTGCGGGATTGTTTGATTGGACCCAGCAACTCGAGCCTGGAGATGCCGTGATGCATTTCAAGTACGGTCTGGCGAAAACCGTGCTCGAGGTGACACACGTGCATGATGGGATTGTCCAGGCCAGGGCGAATGGCATGGCGTATCGGTTCAATTGCCTGGGGTACGAGTTACAGACCGTGATTGACAGCCGCATCCTGCCCGCCACGCCAGCCAGCCTGAAACGAATTTGACCGGTAGAGGCGGTGATGCACTGATCGCGCTCGAGGGATTGTTCATGCCGTGCTGGTCGGCTCAAGTTTACTGGATCGCTAAAATGTGAGTGCTGGCTGTGCAGTTGAAGCTTGAGTCAGTTTGAACAGACCTTCACCTCTCGAGCGCCACCCATTCCCTTCCCGTCCACCGCAACCCATAAATCCGTTGCTGGTCCTTGCCAACCTCTTCGCTCCAAACCACGACTGGATTGCCCGCCTCATCCAACGCCATCGAACTCGAGGTGGCATAGGCTTTCGGGTTGGCGTTCAGTTTGCGACCAAAAATCTTCCATGTCTTGCCGTCCCAGCGGGCGACAAAAATGTTTTCCGCGCCAGCGTTCTCGATCCAGGCCACGGTCGGCCTGCCATTCTTGTCGAGCGCAATTCGCGGGTTGCTGCCCAAGCCCATGCCTTGATTCAATGCCTGTCCGATCTTCTGCCAACTCGAGCCGTTCCAGCGTTTGACGTGAATCTCGTAGCCGTTGTTCGCTTCTTTCCAGGCGATCACCGGATGATCGTTCGCATCCAACACCATCGAGGCCGCGCCAGCGTAATGCGTGCGCTCGAGGTTGAGGGAGGTGTCACCCAGTGCCGCCCAGTGCTTGTCCTGCCAGGGTCCGGCGAAGACGTTGAAGCCTTCTGCGGGCTGTCCAGGCTCGAAATACTGCACGCTCCAAGCGAGGATCGGTTCGTCGGTGCTGGTCACGGCGAGGTCCCTCGAGCGTGACGCGCCAGACAAATCCGTGCTCAATGTGCCGATGTCGATGTCCTGCCATGCGCCAGTTGAACCCGAGGTGGCCCAACGGCTGACGTAAAAACTTTCGGCGTTCGCGTCCGGTGAAAGCTCCGACCAGGCGAGGACGGGGTTGCCCTGAGAATCGACCTTGACGTGCGGTTGATCGGCGGCTTTGGTTGGCGATTTGGTTGGTGATGGCCCAAATTCTTGCCAACTCGAGCCGGTCCATTTGGCGGTGTGGATTTTCCCTGGACCGCTGATTTTGCCAAGGTTGATGTTGCTGCGTTCCATCCACGCCGCGATGGGCGTGCCGTCTGGCGCAAGGTCGAGTGCGACCTCAAAGGAATTGAATTTCGAATTTCGGTTGAGCGATCCGCCAAGTTTGGTCCAGGTTTTCCCATCCAAGCGTTTGACGAAAGCGTTGTACGCGCCGTTGGTTTTTTCCACCCAAGCAACCACGATTCGTCCTTCGGCATCCATCGCCATTGACGGACTGCGGGCATCCTGACGAAGATCGTTGTTGATCACGCTGAGCGTTCTGGTTGCCGCTCGAGACGGCTCGAGTGCGACCATGCCCACGGCCAGCAGTGCGAAGACAAAACCAAATGGACGCATCAAAACTCCTTCTCTCCTGACCCGAGACCCGTGGCTTCAATTCGGTTGAATGGTTTCAAACGCTGGACCGTTCGCGGTGATCCGACCGGTGAAACGCACGAGCATGATGTTGTGATCGCCGGGTCGTAACGCTTGAACGCTGTTGACAAACTTATTTGCTGCGTGACGGAAGAACAATTCGCTGACACCTCGAGCATCGACCATAGCGAGATCAAGTTCGAGCAAGCGGTAATTGCTGTTGATCTGCGACGGTGCGGTGATGGCCGCAACGATGCTGCCTGGAGTGGCGGGCACGTGAAGCTCGAGTTTCTGGAATCCGTTGGCGCTGGGGCATTGGTTGGAATAGCGCACGATGGAATAACCCTGAAAGTTTGTGTGCAAATAAACCTGATCGCCGAGCAATTCTGCCCACAGAGAGTAACCGGTCACAGGTGAAGTTTCCGTGCCGAGTTTGAAACTGGTTTGGCCGACGCGCACGGTTGGGTTACGCCAACCTTCCAGGCTCACCTCGAGTTTTGGATTGAAGGCCAGGGCTTGCACGAAATCGGAGGTGGTGACGACACCTGTTTGATCAGCATCGAACAACTCGAGTTGAATCGTGTTATCGGATTGTGGAAAACGCAAACTCGCTTTGGAATTCAACGCTTGGATTTGCACGCCCAACGGCTCGAGCGTGCGCCGCAACCCGGACAGGCTGATGATTTGCAGGTTCTCTTTCAGGCTGGGTGTTGGCAGTTCAAACGCAGCGATTTGTGGAAGGTCTCGAGGCAGAGGTGCGAATGTGAGCGCTGCCAAAACTGTTGCGATCAATGCGCTTCGAGCGACCAGTGGCAGTGTGTAAATTCGGTTCATGTCCCGCGTGATGCTCGAGGCGGAACCCAAACGCTCGAGCGCATTCAGGATCGCCCTGTCTTGCGGCACGCCGCGCACCTGATCGGCCCAGGCAAGTTCGAGCACGTGCTCCTCGAGTTCTGATCGCACCTCGAGTTTGCGAGCCCCAGAGAGGCCACGTGTGGCGCGACGCAGGTACACCTCGAGTTCAGGCTGTCTCAAGGTGGTCATGGTCGCCCCAGTGCGGTCATCGCGCCGGTGAACGCCTGCCACTCGGAACGTTTCGCCTCGAGTTCCCGCCGTCCACTGGGCGTGAGTTGGTAATACTTGCGCGGCTGCCCGTTGCGGCCCGCCTCACGCAATTGTGTCTCGAGCCAACCGGCCAGGGTGATCCGATGCAGGGCCGGGTAAAGGCTGCCCTCTTTGAACTCAAAGTACCCATCCGTGCGTGCCTGAGCCTCTTTAATGATTTCAAAGCCGTACATCTCGCCCCCTTCGAGAATGGTCAGGAGGATCAGTTCCAGGTTGCCGCGCAGCAGGTCAGGATTCACTTAAATACATAGTCTGTCTAGGCTTCAATTTTGTCAAGCCTTCGGCCACCAGGACCAAGCGGACCATTTCGTCTGACCGTGTGCAAACGACAGACTCGAGACCCAAACCGGCGTATGCTCGAACCATGATTCGCATTCTGCTCGCCGACGACCACGCGCTGTTTCGCCAAGGCATGAAATCCCTGCTCGAATCCGAACCTGACCTGCGCGTGATCGGCGAAGCCCAAAATGGCCGCGAAGCCGTGCGTTACGCCGCTGATACAAAACCAGACATCATTCTGATGGACATTCAAATGCCGGAATTGGACGGTGTGCGGGCCACGCAGAGCATCCTCGAGATTGACGCGAACGCCAACGTGATCATCCTGACGATGTACCGCCAAGATTCGTATGTCTTCGAGGCCGTCAAAGCGGGCGCTCGAGGCTATCTTCTCAAAGATGCCGATGCCAGCGAACTGATCGACGCGATCCGCCGCGTCAACGATGGCGATACCCTCTTGGACCCTGAAATGGCCAAAAACGTGCTCGAGGATTTCCACGCCAAAAAAGAATCCCTGCCGGACGAAAAACGTGGCGACCTGACCGAACGCGAAGCGGCGATACTGCGTCTGCTGGCGCAAGGCTCGAGCAATCAGGAAATCGCACTGAAGCTGAACATTTCCGAGAAGACCGTGCGCAATCGACTCTCGGAAATTTTTGCGAAACTGCAATTGAACAACCGCACGCAAGCGGCGCTGTACGCGATCCGGGAAGGACTTGCCAGCTTGGACGATGCATAGCATCACCCGCCGCGAAACAATCAGGTCAGTTCAGGGTTGGGTTGAAAGACATCCTCGAGATGGGCGGTGTCGTTAAACGTCAAGCAACGGTTTTCGCCATCCGATTTGAGGGTAAACCTCGAGATGCTGGTGTTGCCGACCGGAAATTTTGTGACCCATCGCGCATCAGGCTCGTTCAACATCACCGCGAGCGCACGCCGAATCGTGCCACCATGTGAGAAGACAAGCACGCGCTGACCGATGCGCTCGAGTTTGAATTGTTCAATCGCTTGACTGGCTCGAGCCGCCAAGTCTGCGCTGGATTCGCCAGCAGGATGACGCTGATCGAATGGCATGAAACGGTGATGCAAACCTCGAGCCAGCGATTCCTCATAGGTGATGCCAGAAAGATCACCGACATCAATCTCGCGCCAGAGTGGTTCGAGGATCACGTTCGGAGCGCCCTCGAGTTTTGCCGCAACAATCCTGGCCGTGTCCAACGCACGCGAGAGATCACTCGAGATCACGGCATCAAATCGCTGGCCTGAAAGCCTCGCCGCAAGCCGATGCGCCTGCAAAATTCCAGCTTCGGACAAGGGGGCTTCGGCGTGGCCCTGCCACCGTCCGACCGCATTCCAGGTCGTTTCACCATGTCGCACCAACCACAACTCGAGCGCAGATTCATTCGTCATTGAGTGCAATTCTAAACGGTTATGCTCGATGCATGGCCGATTTTGAAGATGTCCTTCGGTACGCCCTGCGCTGGCCCGAGACTGAAGCTTCGACCTCATACCGAACGCCCGCCGTGAAGGTGTGCAAAAAATTGATGGCCAGACTGCGTGAGGATGGTGTGTCCCTCGCCATCCGAGCGACGTTCGCCTCACGCAGCGCCCTGCCACAACTCGAGCCGGAAACATTCTCGATCCCGGAACATTACGCCAAGACCGACATGCTCGTGATTCACCTGCCCAGCATCAAACCCGAAGAACTTGGACGGCTCGTTCAGGAGGCTTGGGAGATCGCCAAACCAGCCCGTTAAACTGCCGCGCTTCCCAACTCGAGTGTCAGGTCAATCAGCGCCTGCACATCATCGTTGCGGGTTCGGAAATTCACAAAACATGGTCGCAAGCAAACGCGATCATCAACCACTGCGCTCGAGACGAAGACCCGCCCATCTTCTTGCAGGCGTTTGACCAAAGAAAGGTTGTGTACATTCAACGCCAACTCATCACCCCGCAAATTCGCGGGCACGTGACGAAACGGAACCGTGGACAATTGCGGTTCGACCAGCAACTCGAGATCATCATGCGCCCGCACCAAACGCGCACACAATTTTGCTTGCTCGAGGTTTTGCGCAATCGCCGCCCGGTATTGTTCTGCGCCATGCACGCGCAAGGCCAACCAGAGTTTGAGCGCACGAAAAGGCCGCGAATACTCGAGGGTCATGTCCACCGGATTCAAAATTTCTTCGGCATCCGAATCCTCATGAAGCATGTAATTCTCGTGATGCGAAAACGCCGCCGCGAGCGAGGCCCGATCACGCACCAAAACCACGCCGCAGGCTTTGGGTAAGAACAACCACTTGTGCGCATCGACCGACAACGAATCGGCCCGCTCGAGGCCCGCAAAGATGGCTCGAGCTTCAGGCACGCAGGCGGCAGGCAAACCATAAGCGCCATCGACATGCAACCAAACGTTTCTTGCGGCGCAGACATCGGCGAGCGAATCAATTGGATCGACCGCACCGGTCAAGGTTGTGCCCGCTGTCGCCACGACCGAAATCGGAATGATGCCCGCCGCAATGTCAGCATCAATCGCTCGAGCCAAATCATCCGGGCGCATTCGCCGGTTCGCATCAAGGGGCAAACTGCGCACCCAATCTGCCCCGATGCCCAACACCTCGGCCGCACGACGCACCGAATAATGCGCCTCGCTCGAGCAATACATCGCAACGCGACGGCCAGCGAAACCCGTGTGCCTCACACCGGGAATCGCTCGCTCCCGGGCGGCCATCAACGCCGTGAGGTTTGAAACCATTCCGCCAGACGTGACCGTGCCACCACCGAACGGATAACCCAACAATTGTGCCACCCACTCGAGCGATTGCGCCTCGATCAAATCCGCCGCCCGCGCCGTCACCGCGAGGTTGACATCAAAACACGACGCGAGTGCATCACCAAGCACGCCGACCTCGAGACCGCTCGAACCCACGAACGCGAAGAACCTGGGACGTGACTGCGCGAGGCTCGCATCCAACGCGGCAGCGGCCTCCTCGAGCGCCTGCAACGCGGGCGTGGAAGATTCACCCAACGGCAAACGGGCCAACTCGAGCAGGTTCGCCGTGATTGGCGTTTCGGTCGCACGGGCAGCATCGAAACTCGACCAGGCCTCGGAGATCACGCGGGAGGTGAACTCGAGCAATTCAGCACGGGGAACGTCGAGCGGCAGGTTGGGACGGGAAGTGGGCATGGGGAACCTCGGGTGGGAATGGTCGGAAGGGAAAAGCCAAAAGGGAAAAGCGGAAAGTGAAAATCAAAAGCTCGAGTCTCAAAACTCAGGACTCAATACTTTTCCGCTTCTTGCTGCATGATCTGCCAGAGTTCGGCAACATCCTTGCGTTCGGTGTTGATCGCGCCAATGGAAACACGCACCATCCAACGACCCTCGAGCGTGGCGGGAGTCAAATACGCCTCGCCAGACTGGTTGATTCGATCACACCAGGCTTTTGTGTGCGTATCGAGATCGTCGGCACCCATGCCTTCAGGTTCGTAACGCACGCACACGGTTTGCAACGCGACCGGCGCGAGCACCTTCCAACCCGGAACGGAAAGCACTTGCGCCTCGAGCCATTTTGCATTTTCGAGGTCACGGCGCAAACGCGATTGCAAACCACTGACGCCCTGCTCGAGAATCAACGTGTACAGTTTGAGCGCCCGGAACCTGCGCCCGAGCGGAATGCCCCAATCACGGTAATTTTTGACGCGACCATCGGCGTTGGTTTGCAAGTAACTCGGATTGGTGCTCATGACGCGCACGAGGTGTTCGGGATCGCGCACGTAATACGCGGTGCAATCGAAGGCCGCGCCGAGCCACTTGTGCGGATTCATCACGATGCTGTCGGCAGCCTCGACACCGGCCCAGAGGTGACGCATCTCCGGCAAGATCATCGCGCTGCCCGCCATGGCCGCATCGACGTGAAACCACAACCCGTACTTGCGGGCGAGTTCAGCCAGTGGCTCGAGCGGATCAAACGCCGTCGTGGTCGTCGTGCCAACAGAGGCGACAATCGCGCACGGTTTCAAACCACGCTCGAGGTCCAGTAGAATCGCCCTCTCGAGTGCTTCGGGTTTGATGGCGAAGTTCTCGTCCACCTCCACATACCGCACGTTGTCACGCCCGAACCCGGACAGCAACGCCGCCTTGTCAATCGACGAATGCGACTGCGCCGAACCGTAAATCACCAACGGTTTTTCTTCTTCCTGCAACCCGCCCCGAGACAAACTGTGGTTCGTGCTTTTCTCTCGGGCGCACAGCAACGCGATCAGCGATGAGGTTGAGGCCGTGTCCTGAATCACACCCTGCCAGACATCCGACAGACCCACCATCTGCCGCAACCAATCGGTGACAACCTCCTCGAGTTCGGTCAAGGCGGGACTGGACTGCCACGCCAAACCCAGCACACCCAAACCGGTCGAAAGAAAATCACCCAGGACGCTCTCGAGTGGCGCGTTCGCCGGAAAATACCCGAAAAATTTTGGATGCTGCCAGAGCGACAAGCCCGGCACGATCTTCTCGTCCAAGTCACGAAAAATTGAAGAGAACCCCACCGGTTCATGCGGCGGCTCGCTCGAGAATAAGGCTTTGATCTCGCCGGGTTGAACCTGTGACATCACAGGACGGGACTCAAGGGAAGCGCGGTAATCGGCGAGCCAATCGATCAACTCGTGGCCTTGC
>JANOWZ010000190.1:0-4881 GCA_031418155.1 Deinococcales bacterium | reverse complement strand
TCGAGCGCCAACGCCCGCCCGGTTCCGACCACGGGTGAACGTCCCCCAGCCGCTGCCGGTGATCGTCCGCAGCGCCGTCGTCCGTCCGGTCAGGCTCGCGCCCGCCGTGGCGAGGGTGGAGGTGAGGCTTAATGCTTCTGCCAAAACGAATGAAGTTCCGCAAAATGATGAAGGGCCGCATGACCGGTGCCGCCAAGGGTGGCGACTACATCGCCTTCGGTGATTTCGGACTTGTTGCCATGGAACCCGCCTGGATCAAAAGCAACCAGATCGAGGCGTGCCGCATCTCGATGAGCCGCTACTTCCGCCGTGGCGGTAAGATTTACATCCGCATTTTCCCGGACAAGCCGATCACCAAGAAACCCGCCGAAACCCGCATGGGCTCCGGTAAAGGTGCCGTCGAATACTGGGTGGCCGTGGTCAAACCGGGCCGGATCATGTTCGAGGTGGAAGGCGTGACCGAAGAACAGGCGAAAGAGGCTTTTCGTCTGGCCGGACACAAGTTGCCGATCAGAACGAAGTTCATTTCCCGCGAGGTTTACGATGAAGCGCAGTGATGCCCTGAAAGAATTCCGTGCCCTGGACCTGAAAGGGCTCGAGGCTGCGATCAGCGAACGCAAAAAAGAATTGATGGAGTTGCGCTTTAAAGGCGCTGTCGGTCAGCTCGAGAATCCGGCCCGTATTTCGGGCCTGCGCAAAGAAGTGGCCCGCCTCGGAACGATTCACACCGAGAAGCAAGCCAAAGAATCCAAAGCACCAAAGGCAGGGAAATAACATGGCCCGCAAGACGATGATCGGGGTCGTGGTTTCGGACAAGGCACACAAAACCGTGTCCGTCAAGGTGACTCGTCGCTTCATGCACCCGTTGTACGGCAAGATCGTGACGCGCAGCGAAAAGTACGCCACCCATGACGAAAACAACGAATTCAAAGCTGGTGACACCGTTGAAATCATCGCGGTTCGCCCGATCAGCAAGACCAAGACCTGGAAGGTCAACAAGCTGATCGAGAAGGCAAGGGAATAACATGATTCAACCTTCCACCCAAATGGATGTGGCCGACAACACCGGCGCTCGTAAGATCGAGTGCATTCGCGTCATGGGCGGTGTCTCACGAGGCGCAGCCAACCAGAAGTACGCCCGTGTCGGCGATGTCATCATTGCCAGCGTCAAGGAATGTGCCCCCCGTGGCACGGTCAAGAAGGGCGACGTTGTTCGCGCCGTGATCGTCCGCACCAAAAAAGAAGTCTCCCGTGCCGACGGCAGCGCGATCCGTTTTGATCGCAACGCCGCCGTGATCATCAACAAAGAGGGCGAACCTCGCGGCACCCGCGTCTTCGGACCAATCGCTCGAGAACTGCGTGACCGCAAGTTTATGAAGATCGTGTCCTTAGCGCCGGAGGTGATCTGATGCCGGAGTCCTACCGTGAACAGGCCACCATCCACGTTCGACGTGGCGATACCGTCAAGATCAGCCAAGGCAAAGACAGCGGTAAGACCGGCAAGGTCATGCGCGTCTTCACCAAGAACGGCATGATCATCGTTGAGGGTGTCAACATCGTCAAGAAGGCGCTCAAACCCACCCAAGAAAATCCAAACGGTGGCTTTGAAACCCTCGAGCGTCCATTCAACGTCGGCAAGGCGCTCTTGGTTTGCACCAGTTGCGGCAAAACCACCCGCCTCGCCCACAAAGTCGTGAACGGCAAGAAAGTTCGCTACTGCAAAAAGTGCGATGCCGTGATCGCAGACAGCGAGTAAGGGGACATATGGCGATTGCACGATTAAGAGATTCCTACGTTTCGGATGTCATCCCGGAACTCCAGAAGAAATTCAACTACACCAGCCCCATGGCCGTGCCACGCCTGATGAAAGTCGTGGTCAACCAGGGCTTGGGCGAAGCCAAAGAAGACAGCAAGATCATGGACAAGGCCGCAAAAGAATTGGGCATGATCACGCTGCAAAAACCGATTGTGACCCGCTCTAAGAAGTCGATCTCGAACTTCAAACTTCGTGCCGGAATGCCAATCGGTTTGAAAGTCACATTGCGCGGCGAACGCATGTACACCTTCCTCGAGAAGTTGGTCAACGTTGCCTTGCCACGCATCCGTGATTTCCGAGGCATCAACGCCAGCAGCTTCGACGGTCGCGGCAATTACAACCTCGGCATCAAAGAACAACTGGTTTTCCCAGAGATCACCTACGACATGGTTGATCAAACCCGTGGTTTCGATGTCACCATCGTCACATCGGCAACCAACGACGAAGAGGGCCGCGCATTGCTCGAGGCACTCGGATTTCCATTCAGGAAGTAAATCGGTTCTGAGTTTTCAGAGTCAGTCAGGAGACACCATGGCAACCAAAGCAAAAATTGCCCGCGAGAAACAACGCCAGGCGCTCGTCATCAAGTACGCCGCCAAGCGTGCGGCCCTCAAAGCCGCTGGCGATTACGTCGGACTTTCACAACTGCCAGCGAACTCGAGCCCGGTTCGTTTGCACAACCGCTGCCAAGAAACCGGTCGTCCGCGCAGCGTCTACAGCTACTTCAAGCTTTCACGCATCGTGCTGCGCGAGAAGGCCCACAAGGGC
Organism: Deinococcales bacterium; assembly: GCA_031418155.1. Lineage (GTDB taxonomy): Bacteria > Deinococcota > Deinococci > Deinococcales > JAAFIG01 > JANOWZ01. The sequence continues at coordinate 2,297 of JANOWZ010000190.1, read as the reverse complement.
GAACTTCCAGGATTGAAAAAAGCTAGCTGGTAATCGCCGGAAACTCGAGCTTCGGCTCGGGCGTTGGGATTAGATCAGTTCAGATGTGAACAAGTCGGATACGGTCGGTGAGGTTCATCGATACCGTCCTCAACTTGAAAGGCTCGAGGGATTCTCGGGCCCGCAACAAAGCTCCCAAGCGGCAATCACGGTTTAAGCCGGATTCCAAAACGGGAGAACAGGAGAAGCAATGCTTAGCGACCCAATCGCAGATATGCTGACCCGCATCCGCAACGCGGTGAACGGGTACAAAGAGAGCGTGGACATCCCCGCCTCGAAATTCAAGGAACAACTCGCTGGCGTTCTGCTGGCCGAGGGATTCGTCAAAACCGTCGAGCGCGTCAAGCTCGAGAATGGCTTCGAGATCATCCGTGTTGGCCTCAAATACGGTGCCAAACGCGAACAGGTCATCAAAAGCATCAAGCGTGTCTCCCGTCCGGGCCGTCGCGCTTACGTTTCCAGCGAGAACCTTCCCCGGATTCACCGTGGATTGGGCATTGCGGTCGTTTCGACCAGCAAGGGCCTGATGGTGGACCGCGAAGCCCGCAAAATGGGCATCGGTGGCGAAGTCGTCTGCGAGGTGTGGTAATGAGCCGCATCGGTCGTCAAGCGATTCCCGTGCCCAAAGGCGTGACCGTCAGCATCAACAATGGTGTGGTCGCCGTCAAAGGTGGCAAGGGCGAACTGAAAGTGGTTTACAACACCGAATTGACCGTGCGTCAAGAGGGCGAACAAATCCTCGTTGAACGCCCGAGCGATTCGCGCACGCACCGCAGCCTGCACGGTCTGACCCGCACGCTGGTCTTGAACGCCGTGATTGGCGTCTCGAGCGGTTTCCAACGCAACTTGGAGCTTTTCGGCGTCGGCTTTCGTGCCAAATTGAACGGCAAGAACCTTGAATTGGCGCTCGGTTACTCGCACCCAGTCGTGATGGAACCACCGGCAGGCATCAGCTTTAACGTGCCTGAACAAACCAAAATCCAGATCATCGGCATCGATAAGCAACTCGTCGGCCAGGTCACGGCAAACATCCGCAAGGTCCGCGAACCCGACGCCTACCACGGCAAGGGCGTGCGTTTCGAGGGTGAGAAGATCACGCTCAAGGCCGGTAAAGCTGCGGGCGGAAAGGGTAAGAAATGAGCCTCCAGAACTTCGAGCGCCGCGCTTACCGCACGCGCAACAAGATCAAAGCCGTCTCCAAACGCCCACGCCTGAGCGTGTTCCGTTCGAGCCAGCACATTTACGCGCAAGTCATCGACGACACCAAAGGTGTGACCGTCGCCGCAGCCTCGAGCATCGCTCTGGGTGTGAACGCCGTCGGCAAGAAAACCGATGTCGCCGGACTGGTCGGCAAAGCCATCGCAGCGGCAGCACTGGCTGCCGGAGTAAAACAAGTTGTCTTTGACCGTGGCGAATACAAGTACCACGGTCGTGTGAAGGCGCTCGCGGATGCGGCGCGGGAGGCTGGCCTTGACTTCTGAACGCTCAGGTGGAGGAGATCGCGGCGGTCAACGCCGTCCGCGCCGGGATCGCAACGACCGTGCCGAAAAAGTCGAAAGCGAGTTCGAGGAGAAAATGATCTCCCTCGAGCGCAACGCCAAGACCTACCAGGGCGGACGTCGCTTCAAATTCCAAGCCATCATCGTCATCGGTGATCGCAACGGTCGCGTTGGATTGGGCATCGGCAAAAGCCGCGAAGTTCCATTGGCCGTCGCCAAAGCGAACGCCGCAGCCCGTCGCAACCTGATCAAAGTGCCAATCATCAACGGCACGATCCCGCACGACATTATTGGTGAAGCCACCTCGAGCCACGTGGTGCTGAAACCGGCCAGCGCCGGTACGGGCGTTATCGCCGGTGGCGTGCCGCGTGCAATTGCAGAACTTGTCGGCATCACCGACCTGATCAGCAAAGAACTCGGCTCACGCTCCAAGGTCAACGTCGCCTACGCCGTTTTTGACGGCCTGTCACGACTGCAAACCAAAGAAAGCGTGCGCAAACTCAAGGAGACGGCGCAATGAGCACCCTCAAATTGACACTCACTCGCAGCACCATCGGACGCACCGCCGGTCAGATCGAGGCCGTCAAAGCCTTGGGCCTCAAGCGCATCGGCGATACCGTCGAAGTGCCAGCCACGCCAGCGATGCTCGGACAGGTCGATAAGGTCAAGTTCCTGCTCGAGATTCAAAAGTAAATCACACGGTCGGACTCGGGCTCAACGGCTCGAGCTCGACCAAATGTGAGAACGGGCGAGCAAACC
>JANOWZ010000189.1:0-3812 GCA_031418155.1 Deinococcales bacterium | reverse complement strand
TTATTCGTCAGCGATTTGACGCAATGCCTGCGGGTTCTTCAGGGTGATTTTGCCGTAGCCAGCGTCGATCACGCCTTCGCGGGAGAGCTCGCCAACAACTTTGGTCACGGTTTCGCGCACGCTGCCGACGGCGGCTGCGAGTTCGTCGTGCGTGGCGAAGACCATCAGCGTGCCGTCTGGTCGGGCGGTGGCGAGGGCGGTGGTGGCCAACTCGAGCAGTTCACCGGCAATGCGTGAACGCAGGCGTTTTCCGGTCAGGCGGTAGAGGTGCTGGTAGCCGCGTTGCAGTGCTGCGACAATGTGTGCGGTGACTTCACGCAGGTCATCGTGCGTCAGTTTGCCGGTGCTGATCTGATCCACGCTCGAGTCGGTGACGGCCTCGGCGAAGTATTCGCGGTTGATGTTGGCGAGCGATTCCTCACCGAAGTATTCGCCGGGTTTGACGTAACGCAGGGTCAGGCCGTTGCCCTCGTCGTCCACGGTGTGAACCCGGACCAGGCCGGAACGCACGCGGAACAGACCCTCGGGCCTGCCGGGGTAAAGGATGATCGATCCGGGTCGGTAGTTGATGGTGTCAGTTAGGCTCATGGGTGAAAGGGTGTTTTCGGAGTATTGGGCTGGATTTTGGGCCAGGGTGCTGAGTGGGTTTGCTTTGGCGGTACGCTCGAGGATCATTGGGTGCCCCTTTCGGTGGCGGCCTGTAAGTATGTTCTGTTGTTTAGTCTACTTCAGGGCCACCTGTGTTCAAGTGACCTGAGTGTACTCGACTCAAGCTTTTTTGTAAACATTTTTGTTTCCTTAAAAATACCTCACGCCTGACGCGCAAAAACGAGCATCGATACGGTCGGCGACCGTCTGGATTCACCTCGAGATGCCGTATTCATCAAATCTTTAACTTGGACGTGAACCCCGCAAATGCGCTAGGCTCAGGACAGACAAACGAACTGGTGGCCTCAAAAGGGGCCACCAGTTCGTCTTTTCTCGAGAAACGAGTAACGAACACAAGCGTTCAAGCGTTTGCTTGAATCGTTCCCGAAGCAGTCTCTCGAACCTGTGGGTCAAATCTTTAGAACTTGCCCTTGAGCGTGCTGGAAGCTTTGAACTTCAAGCGTTTGCCAGCCGGGATTTTGATCTTCGTGGTCGTACCAGGCTTCACACCGGTGCGGGCCTTGGTTTTCACCACGCTGAATGTGCCCAAGCCGGGCAGGCTGACGGTGCCTTTTTTGACACCACCCAATACGGTCGAGATGATCGTATCGACGGCGGAGTTCGCTTGTTTGCGGGTCACGCCCGCTTTCGCGGCGACCTCCTGGACGAGGTGGGCTTTACCCATTCGCTGTGCCATATTTTTTTACCTCCAAGCTCTACTTTGCCGTCTAGGACGGATTTTGTCAAACGTTTTGCGTGCAGCACGCAAAAAAACGTGTTATTAGCGTGTTTTTCGCACGAGGATCGCAAAAATCACTGTTGAGTGCGTAAAAAATGATTTTTGTTTAAATAAAGACTGTGTATCACGCATTGCTTCTTTTTATTGAATAAAACACTTCTCACTTGGGTTAGGCTTCTAAACCCCCTTGGGTGGGTTAGAAAACACTGACCTGGAGGTGACAAACGTGCGTTAACTCACAAGCCGAGCCCCCCATCACGGCGGATTTGTCTCGAGCCTGCATTCAAAACCCGTACCAGACGCGAGACTGCGAAGCATGATTCTTGTTTGGCATCGGGCCGATTTACGCACCCATGACCACCCGGCGCTCGAGCTTGCAGCCAGTACAAATGCTTCTGGTTTGAGGGTCGTTCCTGTGTTTGTGCTTGATCCAAGTTTGCTCGAGATGCCGTATTCGGGGAATTCTCGGGTCGGATTTTTGTACACAAATTTGCGTGTCTTAAGCGAGAATTACCACAAATTGAACTCGACTTTAGTTGTGCTTTATGGCCCTCCTGAAGTCGAGCTTTTGCGCCTCGCCCGAGACACCGGGGCCACACAAATCCATGCCATCGCCAGCCTCGAGCCGGTCGGGATTCGCCGCGATGCCAGGGTTCGTACTGTGCTCGAGCAAAACGGCATCCAACTGGTTCTCAGCCGTTCAGATACCATCCAGCCACCCGGAAGCGTTCTGAGCGGCTCTGGTGGCCCATACAGGGTCTTCACGCCGTTCTATCGCACCTGGTTGGGCCTCGGATTGCCAATGCCTGCAACAACCATCACACGGCTCGAGCCTCATGGTCTGGAATCCATGCCGATCCCAGAACCCAAGGCCAGCGTGCCATTGCCCGCCGCCGGAGAGAACGCCGCCCTCGCCATGCTCGAGCAATTCGTGAAAGAACGCGGCGCACACTATGAGGCCCGACGCGACCTGCCCGCACTGGACGGAACCTCGAGCCTGTCCCCCTATTTCCACCTTGGCATCCTGAGCCCCAGAACCGCCGCAAATGCTGCTCGAGCCCACACCGGCTGGGTGCGTGAGCTCGCCTGGCGCGACTTCTACCGGCACATCCTCTTCGAGCATCCGCACCTCGAGACCTCTGCCTTCAAACCCGAATGGAATGACTTTCCCTGGCGCGACTCGAGCGACGACCTGCAAGCCTGGACTGAAGGCCAGACCGGTTATCCAATTATCGATGCCGGAATGCGCCAACTCGCCACGACCGGCTGGATGCACAACCGCGTGCGCATGATCGTCGCCAGTTTCCTGACCAAACACCTGCTGATCGACTGGCACGAGGGCGAACGCCACTTCAACGACCGACTGATCGACGGTGATCAGGCCAGCAACAACGGCGGTTGGCAATGGGCCACCGGTTGCGGCGTCGATGCAGCCCCATATTTCCGCGTTTTCAATCCGGTCACGCAGGGCGAAAAATTCGACCCAGACGCGCAGTACATCAAACGTTTTGTGCCCGAACTCGAGCCTCTTGAACCAAAACTTGCGCATCAACCGTGGAACGCGAACCGTCAACCCACCGGTTATCCACGCCCAATCATTGATCTGAAATTTGGTCGAGACCGATTCCTCGAGACTGCCAAACGCCACTTAAAAGGCGGCACAGATCAACCCGTGCTCGAGTTTGTGACCCGTGACCTGTGACTTTTGCCCTTTGCCCTTCGCCCTTCGCCCTCTGCGCGGTAGCATTCGTTTCGTGAGTTCTGACCGTCCCGATTTGCGCGTCATGGTGGCCCAAGCCCGAGGTGGCCGCGTGATTCGCACGCCGTTTCTCGAGGCGAGCACCTTGGATCGTCGCGCCCTCGCCGCCGATGGCGTTCGTTTCGCCGTGCATGGTGGTTTCACCGATTCCGCCCGCGTGATTTACACGCTCTACCCGGAGCACATTCCCAACGTTGATGATCCGGTGCGGGTCGTGCGCGTCGATGGCGACTTCCCGCCCGAGGTCGATCTCGAGGATGTGCTGGTGGCCTTGAACATTCCCGAAGATCAACTGGGCGATGCCCGCGAGAAACAGGGTGATTTCCTGATCGCCACGACCGCGAAAGGTTTGAAGACACTCGAGGCGAATTCGCAGTACCGATTGCGTGGTCAACCCGTCGAACTCGAGTTCTCAGTCGTCGATGCGAGCGACCTCGAGCGTTCCAACAAAACCAGGGCCGTGGTCGTGCCAAGCATGCGGTTGGACGTGATCGGCGCGAAAGGTTTTGGTGTTTCCAGGGCATACTTTCAACAGGGCATCGAGGGCAAAAAAGTGCGCATCAACGGCAGCCTCGCAAGCTCGAGCACGCAGGTTCGGGAGGGCGACACGCTGATCGCGGAAGGCCTTGGTCGCATCGAATTCAAACGGATTTTGAACGAAACCAA
>JANOWZ010000188.1:0-2013 GCA_031418155.1 Deinococcales bacterium | reverse complement strand
GAGCGCCAGCCTCGGTGATGGACCCGGACTGTACGAACCGATTCACGGCAGCGCCCCGGACATTGCCGGAAAAGGGATCGCCAATCCAGCCGCGACAATCCTCTCCGCCGCGATGATGCTCGAGTACAGCTTCAAACGTTTGGATGTCGCAGAAAAAATCTCGAGCGCGGTCAAGAAGGCATTGTTTTCCAATCCGACCCAGGATTTGGGTGGCACGGCGGGCACTCGAGAGTTCACGGATGCGGTCTTAAAGCAACTCTAAAATCCAAAGAAATCTTCAGGCTCGAGTCGAGGTTGGCTCGGGCTTTTTGGTGGTCTTGGGTTATGGATCTTGGATAAATTTGTGAACGGCCCGATTTTGGATTTTACGAAGTGACCAATGCTGTTGATGCTTTCCACAACCTGTCGGCACTTTCCGGGGTGCGGGCGTGCGGTGCGTAACCCGAGTACGGTCGGGCCGGATCGAACGGCAGACCTTCCTGGCAATCCTCGAGATACAGCCCACCGACACCCTCGAGTTCTTGACCGACGGCGGCCCAAACAGTTGTGGCTGCACCTTGCTCGAGGTTTTTGAACAATGGGTTGACCTTGCCGTGCTCGTCGATCCAGCCCATCGCGCGTTGTTCCTCTTCGGGAATGAATTTTTGCAATCCGGTTTGAATGCCGCCGGGATGCAGGGCGTTCGCGGTGATGCCTTCGCTACCGTACACCTGGTTCCAACCGACGGCGAACAGGACGTTCGCGGTTTTGGATTGTCCGTAAGCCTCCCATTTTTCGTAGGGACGATGTTCGTATTGCGGGTCTTCAAAATGAATGTCCGAACGCCGATGCCCTATCGAACTGAGCGCCACAATTCTCGAGGGTGCTGCGGCCCGCAGCGCTGGCAGCAACGATGTGGCAAACACAAAATGTCCGAGGTGATTGGTGCCGAATTGCATCTCGAAGCCATCTGTCGTGTGCGAGAACGGTGTAGCCATCACGCCTGCGTTGTTGATCAGGATGTGCAGGCGAGGCCAATGGGTCAGTGCGTGCGCAGCGGCCTGTCGAACTGATGCCAACGATCCCAGGTCAAGCTCGAGGATGTGCGCCTTGGGATTTCCGGTTGTGGTTCGCAGTTGCGCGGCGACGGCCTCACCTTTTTGCGTGTCGCGTACCGGCATGACCACCTCGGCCCCAGCAGTCAGCAACGCCTTGACGGTTTCGACACCGATGCCGGAACTCGCGCCCGTGACCAGTGCGGTTTTGCCCGTCAGGTCGTGACCAGCGATGACTTCGAGGGCGGTGGAACGTGGACCGAATGGGGATGTGATGGGCATGACTACAACTCCGTTTCTTGGCTGCTCGAGCCGGGTGTTGCCGGGTAGTGGTTGAGGTGATCAATTTTTTGTTGAATGACCTGCAACGACGATTGCAATTGTTTGATTTGCTGCGTGACCTGCTGAGCGACCTGCTGAGCATGGTTCTCGAGGAGGGCCTTGCGTTGCGCCACCGTGTCATCTCCTTGCCGGTAAAGGTTGATGTAATCCCGAATCTCGAGCAGTGGCATTCCGGTGGATCGCAATTTGCTGAGGAAGGCGATCCAGACCAAATCCATCTGCCCGTAACGACGGTGACGGCTCGAGCCATCACGGGTTGGGGCGAGCAGGCCGATGCGTTCGTAGTGGCGCAGGGTGTCCACGCTCAGACCGGTTTGCTGGGCGGTTTGTTGAATGCTGAGCGCGACCACCAGGGAACCATACAACCTGGAGTTGACTCCAGGTCAAGCGGGAGCGCACACCTGAACTCGAGGGTTCACCCATCCAAAATCGCTCGGGCACTTGTCATGTCATCGCTTGAAGCCTACGATGACGCTCACGTTCAATACTTTCGGCTGATGGTCCATATCCCGCAAACGATCTCTGTTCAAATCTGATTCTCGAGCCATCTCTTCAAGGACGAGAACATGACCGCAGAAATCAGATCAGGCAACATCCATCAATGGGGTGGCGCTGCCTTCGTGCTTGGCAACGCACT
>JANOWZ010000187.1:0-3628 GCA_031418155.1 Deinococcales bacterium | reverse complement strand
ATCCGTACCGCTCCTCGAGATCCCCGAACCCGGCGTGTTGATGAGTTGGCGCGGCTCGAGCTTTCAAAATTCAAATACGAGTGCGAATCCTTTCAAACCCGAACGCTTGCGATTTCTCGAGCGGTTGATTGCCAAGCACGGCCTGACTGGTGTGACACCCAAGAACCATGCGACGGTGCTCGAGCCCGGTTCTTTGGTGGTTGCGGTTTGAGGGTTCGCTTCAGTCTTTCTCGAGCACTGGGTCAGGTTCCGTCCAAGCGGCAATCGCGGTTGGTAACGTGATGCAAAGCAGCATCAATCCCCAGAACACAACGTTGGTTTCGTAACTGGTTTTCGGCAACCAGAACCGGCCCGAATCGGTGGCAATGTACCAGTAGAGCGCCGTGAACACCACCAGCAATCCGAGGATGCGGTAGGCGTTCAGGTAGTTCAGGTTACGGGCCTGACGTTGGCGTTCGTCGAGCATCTCATCGCCACCGTCGCTGACACCGAGCAGGTATGGCATCAACAGCAGGCCCATCGCCAAGATGCAGGCGAAACCGAACGGAATCACCACGAACCAGCGTAGGGGTTGCTCGAGCGTCCAACCGAAGGCCATGATGACCGCGCCGAGGTAACAGGTCAGCACGATGGCGCGGCGGGCGATTCGTGTGAGTGGTACAGACTTGTTTTGAATCGCGGTCATTTCACTTTTGTTGCTCATTTGAGTTCCCCCTTTTGCGGTCCAGTTTGATAGACGGTTTCGGAGAGCGGTTTGAACGGTGTTCTCGAGAAAATGGCTTCGATGGGCAGGTTGAAGTATTCGCTTAAGCGAAAGGCGAGTTCGAGGCTCGGGTTGTACGCGCCGCGTTCGAGGTAGCCGACTGTTTGAAAGTTGATGCCGAGCGCGTCGGCCAGGTCTTGCCTCGAGAGGTTGCGTTCGGCCCGCAGGACAGGTAGGCGGGTGTGGAAGATGGTTGCAGAAGGATTGTCTTTTACCCCTTTCATGTAACGTATTGTTGTATAGATACAACATTTTGTCAAGTCTCGAATTTTTCAAGTTCATCTCAAACCACAACGAAACGAGCCGGAAACGAGGTTTTCGCCTCCGGTCTGCGTTGCTTCAAATCATGAACTTGCCGAACACCGATTCTCTCGAGAATCGAAGCGGTCCAACGTCGAGCCTGATTTTGCTACGCAGTTCTCAATTCGTAAATGCGAATGCTCGAGATGAACGGATTGCCCTGCGCCAATTGTTCCGCTGCGGCCATGTCCTCGGCCTCAATGATGTTGTAACCCGTGATTGAATCCAAATCCCAAGCCAAATCTTTGGTTCCCGACTTCGAGATTTCCTTGCCACCCTTAAATCCACCTTGAGCAATCTGTTGTTCGGCAATCGATGCGAACCACGCCTGCCAAGCCTGCATGATTTCCGGGGTGGGCCTCTCGAATCCAAAATGCAGGAACATAAATTGTTTCATGGCTGGCTCCTTCGCGCTGAGGCCAGAAGGCTAGCACCACCTGAGTTGCGAATCTCGAGCCGAATTTTCAACGCCCGAACATCTCGTCCACCGTGTCGGTTAAACGCACCTCGAGTTGCGGGATGTGCGCGGCAATCGCATTGACCGCCGCATTGATCTGTTCGAGGATGGTCAGCATGTCCAAATGCACCGCCGAGGTCAACTCGAGTTCGTCATCACCGGTGCCGAGCCTGCGCAAGTGTGCCAGCCTCGAGCGTTCGGCCAGTTCGTGCAAATGAACCGTGTCGTGATTGAACCCCCGGGCCGTGCGCGGATCGCCAACGGACAATGCGGTGAAGGCAAGCTTCATGCGTTTGAAAGTCCAACGGGCCACGCCATCCAATTCCTCAAGGCCCTCATCCGAAAATCTGAGGCCGCGCTCGAGCAGTTTTTCTTTTTGCCGCAAGAGGCGCTTGAGCAAATCCGCAATCGCTTCAAGGTTCGCGCAGACACCCAGCAATGCCTGCACGGGTGCTCGAGGCAGGCCCTCTTCGACTTTTGAGAGGTAGACGACGGTGGCGTGAACCAGCGCATCCACGGTGTCTTCTCCCTTCAAAATCTTTTCGCTGTGCTTGGCTTCACGCAACACGGTGGCGAGGGTCGCCTGCAACATCTCGACCACCAAATCCCCGATGTGCGTGACCTCGCGGAAGGCGCTCGAGAAGGCCAGCTTCGGAGTCTCGAGCGCCATGACATCCAGGTATCGCGGACGCAATTCGTTCGAGACTGGATCGGGCATCAGCATGCCCATCCATTTTTCGATTCCACGCAGAAACGGCAGGCAGATCACGGCGACGATGATGTTGTAAATCGTGTGCGTGTTGGCGACCGCTTGGGCGCTGTGGTCCAACCAACCGGGACGGAAACCGATGACGGTCAATCCGATCAATGCGGTGATGGCTTTGATACCCAAGTGCGCTCCGGCGGCGCGACGTGCGGCAATACTCTTATCGTTCGAGAGCAAGAAGACGTTCAACGGTGTACCGATGTTCGCGCCAAACACAAACGCGATGCCCGCCTCGACCGGCATCGCACCACTCGAGACGAATGCGAGCGCAAGCACGGCGGCTGCGTTCGAGGAATTCAACGCTAGCGTCACGACCGCACCGAAAAAAAGCATGGCGAGCGGCGAACCTGAGAGCGCCGTGGCGATCTGACGGATCAGCGGATCGTCACGCACCGGCTTGAGGGCATCGACCAAAATCTCGAGACCCAGGTAGGCGAGGCCCAGCCCAATCAACGCCGGACCCACGTGACGGGCCAGTGCACCTCGAGCGAACCGCAACAGGTAGCCGACCCCAATGATCGGCACGGACAGATGCGAGACTTGCAACGACGCAAGTTGCACCGCCATCGTGCCACCGACCGCACCGCCCAACAGGACGGCCATCGCCTCGGCGACTCCGAGCAGGCCGATGTCGGCGAAACCGGCGGTCATCATGCCGACCGCCGTGCCGGATTGAATCACCGCGCCAATCGTTAGACCTGCAAACAGGCCGATGCCGGGGGCGCGTTTGGAGACGCGCATCAGGCGGTTCAGCACCGGGCCGACCAAGAGTTGAAGGTGGGTGGAGGTCAGGTTCAGGGCAAAAAGGAACAGCCCCAAACCTCCGATGGCGTTTAACACCTCGAGAGCCTACACAACGTATTGCTTTCGCAATGGTTAATTCCTACGCCATGACAATTGAAGCCGGTCAATTTAAATGTCATGAAGTTGTCAAACGCAATGAACATGGTAAAAATACAGTTCAGCCGCAAAACTCTTTATTCGACAAAACTCAACTAAACTTTTTAATCATTCAGTAAAACATAAATCTGTTCGTATTTATTACAGTTTTTGATACCGAACTCGAGCCGATTGCGCTTCAACCCAAACGCTCGAGCGGACTGCGGCGCGACGCGGCCAAGGCCGGGAACAACGCAAAAAACACCGCCACAGGCAACAAAATCAGCACGCGCAGGGCATCACTCAACTCGAGCGTCAAAATTGGCAGGGACAGCCCGACGTTCTGCTGCAAAACCCATCCCGCCACGAAGGTTCCCAGGTAAGCCAGACCGATCCCGAGCAGCACGCCCAACGCCGTCACGACCAACGACTCGAGCAGCACGACCGCAATCACCGTCACGGC
>JANOWZ010000186.1:0-7836 GCA_031418155.1 Deinococcales bacterium | reverse complement strand
GCTTCGAACCAGCGGGCTCGAGCCAGTCGGGTCAGCACGTCTTCCAAGGCTCGGGTCATGAATGGGTTGGCGGCAAGTCGGGCGAGGTTGATGTGGAAGTCGGTTGCGTCTCGCATGTACGTCTCGAGCGGTTCGCTTGCGGTCACGTGGCTGAGTTGTTGCTCGAGCGTTTCGAGTTCACTGTCTGTGGCTCGATTGACCGTGGCTCGGGCGGCGGCGGTTTCGATCACTTCTCGCCAGTCGCAGGCGCGTTTGATCTCGAGCAGGTCCAGCGGTGCAACCTGGTAGCCGCGTCCGTCCCGGTTGACCAGTCCTTCGTTCTCGAGTCTGGCGAGTGCGGCGCGAACGGTGGTGCGGCTGGTCTCTAATCGCGTCTCGAGGGCACGTTCGGTCAGTGTGCTGCCTGGTCCGAGTTCTAGCGCGAGGATGGCTTCGCGCAGTCGGTCGTAGGCGGTGCTCGAGTTGGTTGATGTTGCGAGTGTCATGACAACCTCGAGAATCCTGAATACCGAATGGTATACCAAACGGCACGCCGCGTCAAGTTCGAGCAAAGGCGGGCAGGCGCAAGGCCTGCCCCTACAAAAACCTGTGTCTTGTAGGAGCGATCCCTTGTGGTCGCCCTCGCCAGGACCACATTTGGAACCCCGATTTCTCGAGTCAGCAACATCGCGGTTGCCCTGGGCAAATGTCACCCGTGCCTCAACCCAATCCCGCCAGCCTCGTTAGGATGCGCCCATGCAACCATCCCTGATGAGCAGCACCTCCAAATCCCGCCGCGTCATATCGAGCTTCAAGCAATATTCGGAGGCGCAAAAGGCTGTCGATTACCTTTCGGATGAAAAATTCGAGGTCGCCAGGGTCGCCATCGTCGCCGAGGAACTGCGTTACGTCGAACAGGTCACGGGTCGCCTCGACTCGGGCCGTGCGGCCTTACAAGGCCTGCTGCGGGGCGGGTTGCTCGGATCGCTCGTTGGACTGGTTGTGGGCTTCCTGAGCACCACCCCAACCCTCGAGTTCGTGATTCGTGGTGCCTTCGTCGGCCTGGTTTTTGGCCTGACTTCGGGCCTGATCACCTACTGGATGACCGGCGGGCAACGTGATTTCAGTTCGTTTTCCTCGATGCAGGCCGGTCGTTTCGATGTTGTCGCCGATGATGAGGTCGCGGACAAAGCCGCCCAGATGCTCGAACGAATGCGTTGAGCACACGCTCGAGCCACCTCACACGGGCCTGGAATTCCCAGCCTCGAGCACAATGCGAGCCATCGTTCACCTAATTCTCTCTGGAACGACTAAACTAGAGGGGTGAGCATCACTAGAGACACCCGTCCGGTTGACCCGGAAGATCAAGCGAGACGCGAAAAATTAAACGCGCTTGGCAAGACACTGCGCGATTTGCACGCCACGCTCTTAAAGGTTGTTCAACGCGATTACGAAACGGTTCACGGTCCGGTCGGCGGGCCTTTGAAGCTGTTCGGACTGGTCACTGGCGATCCGTTCTTCGTTTGGTTGCGCCCCCTTTCCGGGCAGATGGCCCTGATCGACGAACGCATCGATGACAAAGCGAAGCTCGAGCCAGCAGACCTTGAAGGCATCCGTGGTGCGGTCGAAGAGTTGTTCAAACCCAGCAAGGATTCCCCTGAGGGTTTCGCCTCGAATTACCATGCCCGAGTTGAGTCCGAACCAAACGTGACCGGTTTGCACGCCGAGTTGCGCGGCAGGCTCGAGGCTTTGTCACAAGAACTCGCCTGATTAAGCCGTTGATTGAACGCTCGAGCCTTGAAGGGTTTGAACTCCGGCTCGAGCGTTTGCGTAACTGAAATGGTCAAGGCGGATACCGCCCGGTCTGACAACCCGAAGTACGATGTAAGGGAATGGAGCTTCGGCTCCTCGGAGGTAAAATCATGGATTACGACGTTTTGATCATCGGCGGCGGCCCAGCAGGTCTGACCGCAGGCATTTACGCGGGACGCGGCAACCTCAAAACCGGCATTCTCGAGAAGGGTCAACCCGGTGGGCAGATCGCTCAAACCGACGAGGTTGAAAATTACCCCGGTTTCCCTGACGTGATTTCAGGGCCAGAACTCTCCGGTCGCATGGTCGCTCAGGCCGAGAAGTTCGGTGCGACATTTGTGTACGACGAAGTTCAAGGTCTCGAGAAAATCGATCAAGGTTTCAAAATCAAAGGGTACGAGAAGTCGTACACCTCGCACGTGGTCATCATTGCGACCGGCGCGAACCCGAAACGTTTAGGCGTGCCTGGGGAAGACAAGTTTTATGGTCGCGGTGTCAGCACTTGCGCCACATGCGACGGGTTCTTCTACCGCAACAAGCACGTGATCGTCGTCGGTGGTGGCGATGCCGCGATTGAAGAGGGAACCTTCCTGACCAAGTTCGCTGCCAGCGTGACGATTGTGCATCGCCGTGAGGAACTTCGCGCCAACAAGGTCGCGCAGGACCGGGCCTTCAAGAATCCAAAGATGAAATTCGTTTGGAACACTGTCGTTGAGGAAGTCCTCGGCGATGAGGTCGTGACCGGCGTGCGCGTCAAGAACTCGCAGACCGGTGAAAGCAGCACCCTCGAGACGGACGGCGTGTTCATTTACGTTGGGCACGAACCAAACACGGGCTTCCTATCTGGCGTGGTCAAGCTCGGATCGCACGGGTATGTCGAGGCCACCGATGAGGTGTACACCAGCGTCGAGGGAATCTTCGTCGCGGGCGATGTCAGCGATGAAATCTACCGTCAGCTTTCAACCAGCGTCGGTGCTGGAACCAAAGCTGCCATGCGTGCCGAGAAATACATGGCCGATCTCGAGGATGCACACATCCCAGAGGAATCTGCCGTCACCGCTGTCGCTGCTGATTAAAGCTCACACAAGTTGAGGCATCCCAAAAATTGCGGGATGCCTTTTTCGTTGCTCGAGTTTTGCTGTTCGAGCTGTTCAAACCAGTTGAGCGTCAAGTTCCATCGGCACGGCAGAGAGTGCCCTCGAGACAATGCAACCGGTTTTGGTCGCTTCGGCCATTTCTGCAAATTTTGCGGCATCCAAACCTGGGACTTTGGCGCGACAGGTGAGTTTCAATTTCGTGATGCTCATGCCGCTCTCGAGTTTTTCGACGGTGCAGGCACCCTCGGTTTCGACGTACTCGGCTTTAAAACCTTGCGCCTCGAGTCCGGCGTTCAAGGCCATGCTGTAACAACCAGCGTGCGCGGCAGCAAGCAGTTCTTCTGGGTTGCTGCCGGGACCGTCTTCAAATCGGCTCGAGAAGGCGTAGCGGATGTCAAGGCCGCTCTGACCGTTCAAGTGTCCGCGTCCCTCTTTGAGTGTGCCTTCCCAGCGGGCGGTGGCTTTGCGTGTTGGCATTGTGTGTTCCTCCTGATTTGATGTCGAGCCTCAACAGTCTACCTCGAGCTTGAATCTCATGTACGGGCTTGAGAACCCAAATCTTGTGTCCCTGAGGGCTTAGGCCGGGTGGCCCATTGCGTTCATGAAGCTTTCGTGGCAGGCTGAATCAGCGTGCCCGTTGGTGGTTGCGTGTCAACCGGGGGGCCAACGGGTGCGCCCTGAATCGGATTACTTGCCCGTGAACCTCGCGGCCCGCTTCTCGAGAAAGGCGCTCACTCCCTCACGGAAGTCTGGGCTTGCGCCCGCAATGTCCTGAATCTGCCCTTCATACTCGAGCGCCTCAGCGAAGGTCGTGGTCATGTTTTTGTTCATGGCGCGTTTGGTCAGGCCGAAGGATTTGGTTGGACCTGCCGCCAGGTTTTCGGCCAGGGCTTTGACCCGAGCCGTAAATTCTTCGGCGGGATAGACCCGTTCGCACAATCCCATTTTCAGCGCATCGTCCGGGCCAACCTTCTCGGCATGAACGCACAAATCGAATGCCCGGTGATATCCGACAAGTTGCGGTAACAACCAGGTCGAACCGGCATCTGGGATCAGTGCGATTTTCGAGAATGCTTCCATGAAACTCGCATCGCTGCTCCAAACACGAATGTCACCGGCGAGGGCGATGCTTGCACCCGCACCGGCGGCGATGCCATTGACGGCACAAATCACGGGTTTCTCGAGGCTGCGCATTTTGAGGACGACCGGGTTGAAGGTGTGGTCCAAATGCTCTTTGAAATTGATTGAAGGCCCGTGTTCTTTGAGGTCCGCGCCGGAACAAAAGCCTCGTCCCGCACCGGTCACAACGACCACACGAACATTCTCATCGCGTTCGGCGCTCGAGAGTGCAGTTCGCATTCCTTTCAGCATTGCCGTATTCGCCGAATTCAAACTTTCCGGGCGGTTCATGGTAATCGTGAAGACCCCACTCTCGAGGTGGGTCAGGACGGGTTCGCTGGCAGCTTGGGTCATGATGGTCCTTTCAGAAGGTTTTGAGCCGTGAGTTTTGAGTTCTGAGAAAAAACAGGAAAGGCTCGAGCAGGTTTTTGGTTTTGCTTTCCTCTGGCTTTTACTTCCCTTTCCATTTCGCAACGCGTTTCTCGAGGAAGGCCTGCATTCCCTCTTTCTGATCTTCGGTGCCGAACAAGGCCACGAAGTTTTTGCGTTCAAATTCGAGGCCGGTCTCGAGCGTGCCGTCAAAGGCGCGGTTCACTGAATCTTTGCCGAGCCGGACCGCGAGTGGTGCTCGGGCGGCAATCTGCGCAGCGAGTTGCAGGGCTTGCGTTAAATGCGTTTCGACCGGCACAACCCTTGAAACAAGTCCAACCTCGAGCGCTTCACTGGCGGTCAAATTTCGGGCGTTCAAGACCATTTCCATCGCTAAACTCTTACCAACGGCTCGGGTTAACCACTGTGTTCCACCCGCCCCTGGGATGATCCCAAGGTTGATCTCCGGCTGTCCAAAACGGGCGCTTTCGCTGGCAATCATGATGTCGCAAAGCATCGCCAACTCGAGGCCACCACCGAGGCAAAATCCTGAAACGGCAGCGATGATCGGTTTTGGGAATTCTCGGAGGCGTCGCCAACTCGAGAGGCGAGTATCGGTCAGCATTTCCGCGATGCCTTTGCCGGACATTTCCGAAATATCCGCCCCGGCAGCGAAAGCCCGATCACTGCCGGTCAAGACCACGCAACGCACAGCATCCTCGTTGACAAACGCATCGAAAGCCATCACCAACTCGAGCAGCGTGACCTGATTGAGCGCGTTCAAGACTTGAGGCCGATTGATGCGGATCAGGCCCACACCATGCTCGAGGGTTTGTACCAGCAGATTCGTGAATTCCACGTTTGACCTCCGGGTTGGCTGTTTTGACAGTCTACCCGGCTGCTGTAAGCCTCGAGTCTGATCGTAAATTTCACGTTGGTTGAGAATCCAGGATTCTCAACCAACGGCGAGGGAAGCGACCCTGCCCACAGGCCCATCAACAGCCGTGTTAAAAGTCAAGCCCCACCACCTGTTCTCGAGCGGTCAAATCCACCCAAGGCATCCGATCCCGAACCACAAGCGTTCAAGATACCCAGGAGCTTGCACGTGCAAGCCACCAAAGCCACCTTTGTAGGCATTCACCTCAAGCAGGGCAGCCAGGTTTCAGGTCTCTCCGTACTCTCGAGCCATGAACCGCGTGGGCCGTCACGATTGGTTGCCGCATCAAGGTTTGTTTTCAGATCGGCATTGCTGATGCTGACGATCAAGCCCAATTCCTGCTTGTCAGAACGTCCACAAATGGGTGAGGGGCATTTCGGTTCCCCTGACCCGAGCCTGAACGTTCAATTACCCAATTACCGGTTCAAGATGTGAATGCTGCGTTTGTGCGTCGCCTCCGCCGCCTCGAGCATCAATTCGGCGAACGTCGGGTGCGGATGCACCGTCAACGCAATATCATCGACAACCGCCGCCATCTCGAGCGCCAAGCAAGCCTCACCGATCATGTCCGAGGCGTTCGGTCCGACCACATGCACCGCGAGGACCAAATCCGTTTCGGCATCGGCAATCATCTTAATAAGACCTTCAGTTGCGCCCAGGGTCAGCGCACGGCCCAAAGCGGCCATCGGGAATTTACCAACGCGAATCTTGCGACCCGTCGCCTCGAGTTCTGATTGTGTCGGCCCAACCCAAGCGATCTCTGGGGTCGTGTAGACCACGCCTGGAACCGCGACCGAATCGTTGATGCTGGGTTTTCCCGCGCAGCGTTCGGCGGCCACCACGCCATCCTTCATCGCCTTGTGCGCCAACCACGCCCCAGGCACGACATCACCAATCGCGTAAATGTTTGGCACGCTCGTCTCGAGGGTTTGCGGATTGACCTCAATCGCGCCCCGGTCCGTGAATTTCACGCCCAAGGCCTCGAGCCCCAAACCGGTTCCGGTCGGATGACGACCCACGGCGGAGAGCACGCGGTCAAAGACCTCAACTCGAGTTTCTTTCGTCTCCAGGTTCTCGAGCGTGACGTGCAGGCCGTCCGCTTTCTTCTCAAAGCCGACCGCACCGGTTCGCGTATGAATCTTGATGCCCTGCTTGGTGTACGCCTTGACTGCCTCTTTGACGATCTCAGCATCCGCGTTCGCAACGATGCTCGGCAATGGTTCGATGATCGTGACGGCACTGCCCAACTTGCTGTAAATCGTGGCGAATTCCACGCCGATCACGCCGCCACCGATGCACAAGAAACGCTCGGGAATTTTGTCCGGCACGACCAATCCTGAGGTCGAATCGACGATATCGTAACCATCAACTGGGAACGCCTTGAGCACATTCGGCTGCCCGCCAGAGGCGACAATCAACTTCTCAAACTCGAGTTCCTGCGGACCATCCTTGCCGGTCACAACTGCCTTGCCCGGCCCGGTGATTTTCGCCTCACCCTCGAGCATCACCACGTTGTTGCCCTTCAAGAGTCTTTTCGTGCCGGTCGAAAGTTTCTTGACGATCTTCTCGCGGTAGGCGTTCACCGCTTTCAAATCCAGGTTCATGTCCAGAATGTTCAGGCCGAAATCGCCACCGTGCTTGGCGTTGTAGACCTCTTGGCCAACATGCAACAACGCCTTGGTTGGAATGCAACCGACGTTCAAGCAGACGCCGCCCCAGAATTCTTTCTCGGCAATGGCAACCTTCAAGCCCAATTGCGCCGCCCGAATCGCCGCGTGATACCCGCCCGGACCAGCCCCGATCACAAACACGTCGTATTTCATGTACGCCTCCGTAAAAATGCTCGAGGTGAACTGACTCGAACATGACTTATGCCTGGACAGCATACCGCCGAGTGGCTGGGCGCATTGTTCTCTGGCAGGCGGGAGGAGCGAGTGCAGTGGAAAGTCAAAAGGAAAAGCTTGAGCTTTTCCTTTTGACTGCCGGTATTTTGCACGACCTACACGATTTGAAAAACTGGCTCGAGGTCTACGCGATCAACCCACGCATCAGATTCATCAAGAAATCCATCCGACCCACAGCGGTTTTCATCTACATTGAGAAAATTGAACGGCAAATTTTCTCAATTCCGATTCCACCGCTGTTTGTTTCTACTCGCTTTCCTCGCCCTTGGTTGAGAATCCAGGATTCTCAACCAAGGTGAAATTTGCTATCAGATGCCTCGAATGCTCAATCTGCGAAATATATTCAAGCTCTTTGAAAATGGATAAGACAAGTATACAAACTGGAGATTATCCTTTTACACAGACCGAAGTTCACTCAGTGAACTGAACTTACGCACGCGACATCTGGCAGAAATTTTAGAACCGGCGCGACTCGAATTCTCGAGACCCAAAATCGACCATTTGCTCATTTAACGCTCAGAGATGAGGGTTTTGGATTTAGATTTCGCAACCACTGTGTATCTGCAATCGAGATTTGAAGCAATCGAGAAGTGACTCAGAATTAGGCTGCGTAACTTCA
>JANOWZ010000185.1:0-13328 GCA_031418155.1 Deinococcales bacterium | reverse complement strand
ATGTTCGTCCTTTTCGACGCTGGTGACGTTCGCGCCCGTCTCGGCGAGCGCACGGGTCAGAACGCCGAGGCCGGGACCGACCTCGTAGATGTTCGGTTTGCCCGTTGCACCCTCGAGCCCAACTTGAACAATGTGCCGCAGAACGTTGCCATCAATCAGAAAATTCTGCCCGAGGCTCTTCGTGGGTCGCAAACCATGTTTTGCCAGCAATGCCCGAACCACCCGAGGCGAATAAAGCGGTTCGCTCGAAAGGTCTTCGGCAAGCTCGAGTTTCGGATTCAATCCCGGCTCGCGCCTGCTGAAACCATCGCGCCCGCGTTTAATCCTCGAGTGTGCGCTCAATCGTTTCCCCGGCCTCCTCGAGACTCACCCCGAGGGCCATCGCAATCTCGGTCACAACCATGTGCCGTGCATCGTCCAAGACGCGACGTTCGGTGGCTGAAAGTGCGCGTTCGATGTCGCGCCGATACAGCGTTCCCGTCAATTGCGCGATCTGGAAGATATCGCCCTGCGAGAGGATCGTGGTTTCCTGACGGTGACGCGGCGTCCAGCCCTCCGGCAAATCCAAGGTTGGGCCGCGCAGCAACTCGAGCAATTCCGGCACGCGACCAGAATCGGTGATCAACCGCAAACCGACACGGGTCTCTTGGCCTTTTGGAATCAAAACTTTGGTGCTGCCCTTCAGAAGCTCAAGTTCAAAAAATTGCATGGTTTTGCCGCCGATGACACGTTCAACCTCATCAACGATGCGACCCGCACCCTGGGTTGGGTAAACCACGTTGTCACCAACTTTGAAGCCGCCCCTGGACTCATCCATTTCGGCAGGTGTTTCTTTCGCAACTGTTTGCGCCATGCGTTTCCCCCTCCGGTTGGCATGATCCTGGACGAAAAGCATCCCAGAACGAATCCGCAAACCACCTCGAGCAGCCCATTCCAGCCAACCTCGAGCATCACCTGTTGTTTCAAGCCTGAAACCTGAGACAACACGACCCGGCACGCGCCGGGCTTGAGCGCATTTTATCGTGTAAAACCCTTTTGAGCAAGCGAGACGCAGGTCACGTTTCGCGTTGGATCGTTTGACTCAATTGTTCGACACTTCCCATCTCGAGCCTTGGGCTGAGTCAGTCCCAGTACAGTCCCGACCACACCTTGCTGGCTGCGGTGATGACCGGGTTCAAAAATGATTTAATCAGATCATGTCCCTGACGCACCAAACGCTGACCACGACCAGAAAACCATTCATCATCGGCGTGGCGGGCGGCACGGGCAGTGGCAAAACCACCGTGACCGAAAAGGTGCTCGAGGCCGCCGGGGTTGGCAGCGTTGCCACACTCGCCCAAGATTCGTATTACCGCGACCAGATTCACCTCAGCATGGAAGAACGCCGAAAAATCAATTACGACCATCCAGATGCGTTCGATTGGGAATTGATGATCGCGCACCTTGAGACGCTACGTGACGACGAACCGGTGTTTTCCCCGATTTACGATTTCACCAACGACAACCGATCCAGCAACACCGTGCCGGTCATGCCCGCGCCGATCATCGTGGTTGAGGGCGTGCTGGTGCTGTACGACCCGAGGTTGCGCAACCTGTTTAACCTGAAAATCTTTGTCGATGCCGACCCGGACGTGCGCTTCATCCGTCGCCTCGAGCGTGACGTGCGCGAACGGGGCCGCACGCCGGAAAGCGTGATCCATCAGTACCTCGAGACGGTGCGGCCCAGCCATTTGCAATTTATCGAACCGACCAAACGCTACGCGGATGTGATCATTCCGCACGGTGGCCTGAATGAACCGGCGCTCGAGATGCTGGCCGCCCGGATTCATGACCTGATGTGAGGACAGAGGAAAGTCACAGAAGAGGAAAGATGAAAGTCATCTCAGACCATCTTGAGCGTGTGGGGTTTACTTTTCTCTTTTCTCTGCTTTTCCGCCTGTCCAAAAGTCATCCGTTTACCGCAAGCTCACGCCGAACCCATTCGGCTCGAGGTTGTACCAGCGTGGTCCCAGGACGGGAGCCTCGAGTCTGAGGCTCCGACTGTTCTGTTGAATCGTGGCGAAATGATGTTGGTCTGACCGGCCATACTCGAGGTCACGATCCATGTATTTGAGTCGTATTGGACAATTCCAATACGTTTTCAATATGGCTCGAGAATATGGCCCGTGAGTGCAACAAGATGCGTTTACGCCCATAAGCATTTCGGCGAAATTCGTTTCTCGAGGAATGGATTGGTCCGTCCGTGGTCCCCTGTCCCTGGTCTTACAGGAAGTTGGCTTGTTAAAATAAGCTGAAAGAATGTGAATTAGTAATAAATTGATGAAGGGATGGAGGGATGAACAATGCAAATACGTCAAAACCATCCGATCAACACCCCAAGGGGCAGCAAACCCCAAATGCCAGACCGCGAATACATCCTCGGTGGGCGCGTCACCCCATCGACCCAACAGGCATCAATGGACTGGATTTTTGAGAACGCCAAAGCGCAACGATCCAAATACGTCTGCTTTTCGACGGTGCACATGATCATGGAGGCATACGATTCGAGCGACTTCCGCAGCATTCTCGAGGAGGCCGATTTCGTCATCACCGACGGAATGCCGCTCAAATGGGTGCTGAACTTGCTCGGGCACAAGAAAGCCGAACGTGTCACTGCGCCGGACGTGAGCCTGCTGCTCTGCGAACGCGCCGCCAACGAGGGCGTGCCGGTCGGCTTTTACGGGGCCAGTCCGGAAACCATCGAGAACCTGGTCAAAAACTTGAAGGCACGTTACCCGAAACTCAACGTCGTCTATCACCTCTCACCGCCATTCCGACCACTCACCCCCGAAGAAGATGCCAAGATCGTCGCCGAGATCAACGCCAGCGGCGCACAAATCCTCTTCATGGGCCTTGGCTGCCCCAAGCAAGAACGCTGGATGAACACGCACCGGGGCCAGGTCAACGCCGTGATGCTCGGGGTCGGCGCGACCTTTGATTGGCACGCGGGCAAAAACAAACGCGCCCCGCAATGGGTGCAGAACCTCGGCATGGAATGGTTCCACCGCCTTCTCGAGGAACCCAAACGCCTGTGGAAACGCTACTTGAACACCAACCCGCGATTCGTTGGCTTGGTGACGCTGCAACTCTTGGGCCTGCGCAAGTTTTCGGGCTTGAACAAAGCCAACTCCTAAATCAGCAGCACATTCAGTCTCAGCAACCCGCACTCGAGACACTGGGCAAGTATTCACCCTCGAGAGGCCCGCACTGGGTCATTGCTGTTGAAGTCCAATCAAACCCCTCACCCCCAAGGAGTTTCATGAAGAAGATTTTGGTCACAGGAGCAGGCGGATTCATTGGGTTTCACCTCGCAAACGCACTGGTGCAAAAAGGCTACTGGGTCCGCGCCGTGGACATCAAAGAACCCGAATACGAAGCCTGCCAAGCCCACGAATTTGAATTGCTGGACCTGCGCAAATACGACAACTGCCTGACCGCCGTGCGTGGCGGCATCGAAGAGATCTACCACCTCGCCGCCGACATGGGAGGCGTGGGTTACACCAGTTCCTCGCACGCGCAAATCGCCAAGAACAGTTCACTGATCAACATCCACATGCTCGAGGCGGCACGAATTTGCGGGGTTAAAAAATTCTTGTTTTCAAGCACCGCCTGCGTTTACCCGCTGTCGTTGCAGACCAGACCGGACGCGCCAGCGCTTAAAGAAGACGACGTGTTTCCCGCCGATCCCGAAGAGGGTTACGGCTGGGAGAAGCTTTACATGGAAAAACTCTGCCAGTATTACCGCGAAGATTACGGCCTGGAAACACACGTCGTGCGCTTCCACAACGTCTACGGACCCAAAGGCACCTATGACGGCGGCAAAGAAAAAGTGCCCGCAGCCGTCTCGAGGAAACTCGCGCTGGCCAAAGATGGCGATGTGATCGAAGTCTGGGGCGATGGCGAACAGACCCGTTCGTTTATTTACATCGACGATTGCGTTGAAGGCATTTACCGCCTGATGAACTCCGATTACGTTCACCCATTGAACCTTGGCATGGACGAAATGATCTCGATCAATGACCTGTACGACCTGGTCTCAGGTGTGGCAGGCAAAACCATCGGCAAGCGTCACGACCTGAGCAAACCGCAAGGTGTGCGCGGACGCAACAGCGACAACACCCGACTGCGCGAAGTCCTGAAATGGGAACCCAGCATCTCGGTCAAAGAGGGCATCGTGCCGACGTACAAGTGGATTAAATCGCAAGTCAACCCGGACTGAAGCCCCACATTCAAACCTGAACTCGAGACAAAACCCCTGCATCAGAATCGGCAGGGGTTTTGTCATGGTTCGAGGATTAAAAACGTTTGAGGAAGCAAACCAAGCGTTCGGTTACGACAAAGCCGATGGCCTGATGCGCCCGAATGCTCGCCTCGTTCTCAAGCCAAGTGTCACTGCCAAACTCGGTCAGGCCACGGTTTCGAGCCCAAGTTTCGGCGGCCTGCACGAGCGCACGGCCCACGCCAGAACCTCGAGCGTGTTCTTCGACAAACCAGCCCTCGAGAAAACCCACAGGTGAAGTTTCGCAACCTTCGGCATAGGCTCGAGTGCCGACTTCAGCAAAACCGAGCAGCTTGCCCGCATCCTCAGCCACGAAAACGATGACATCGGATTTTGGTGAGGCGAAATGCGCATCAACACCAGTCTCGAGCGTGTCGTCATCGGTCCAGAGTGTTTGTCGCATTCTCAACCATTCAACACGGTCTCGAGCTTCAACAGGACGAATCAGCATGGTTTCCTCCTTCAACTCAACGGCGTTTCTTGGCTTTCGGCGGGCGATTCCCTTTGGCCTCGAGTTCCTGGCGTTTTGAAAGCCGTTCGAGCCTACCGCGCCCATCCCTGGCGACATTCTCGGCGATGCGTTTGGCCTCCTCGAGATTTGCACCGCGATCAAAACCAGGACCGGCCAGGAATGCTTTCTGACGTTCATCCTCTGGCATCAGGATGTGAACGAACCAACCGGTAATGTCTCGAGATTTGCGTTTAGCGGCCTTGCTGTGCGCGGGCGGTTCGGACCGCAAAAAGACGATGTAATTCTCGAGTATGGCCCGATGGTACTCGAAGCCATCCTCGTCCTCGAACAATTGCCAACCGGTCGAAACTGTTTCAGCCA
The DNA here is from genome assembly GCA_031418155.1 of Deinococcales bacterium. Lineage (GTDB taxonomy): Bacteria > Deinococcota > Deinococci > Deinococcales > JAAFIG01 > JANOWZ01. The sequence goes on along the minus strand of JANOWZ010000185.1, from coordinate 8,178 downwards.
TTGAGGTTCGAGCCGAAGAGTTTCCTAACCGCGCTCGAGAAGCTGGCCTCGTCGCTGTGCCGGAATTGCTGGCAGAAAGATCGCAATCGGTACGCCTCGACCTCCTCGTGGATCAGGTCAAAGCTCGAACGGTACACATCGGATCGTTCCAAATCTGGAATCTCGCGCAGCAACTCGAGGGCGCGGGCGGGCACGGTTTCTCCACGACGTTTGCGGGCGTGAGCGTCGCGCAGTTTCTCGAGTGTCCAAAACGGGCGCGTCTCGAGGTCGGTCAGGGTTTTGTCGGTCAGGGCAAAACGCAATTGCACGCCTGCCGCGATCCAAGCGGCGATCAGTTCGGGTTCTGGCAACGCGAGTAACGTCAGGACCGGCACGAATTCGGATGAGATGTGAATTGGAATGTTCGGGTACGTTTTGCGGATGTATTCGAGGCTGGCACCAACGGCAAAAACCGGCGCAGGTTCAAGGTTCAGGCGTTCGAGTTCGGTTTTCGTGTTCACTCGGGCGTACTGCGGGCCGGAATCCAAATCCTCGTCCGGCAAACGGAGCGGCGCGGCGTAACGCAGGGCGCGACTGGTGTACTCCAAACTGACCCGGCCCTTAAACTCGTTCTGCTCGAGTTGCACGGCGGCATCAATCTTGTCGCCACGCTCGAAGCCGCCAGCGTGATCCCAAATCTTGCCCTTCGTACCGCCGAGTCGGTACTGAAAATGCCTGCCCGTCTTGCCCAAAGGTCCGGCATCCTCGAGCGGACCTCTGGCCAGAAAAACTGGTGCAGGATTGCCCTCACCGAACGGTTCGAGCGCCTCGAGTGAACGCACAAACTCAAAGTTGACATCGCTAGGTTCGATGATCGCGTCCACCAGGACGGTCTCGAGTGGTTCCGGGTGTTGTCGGGTGAACTCGAAAATGCTGTCCCGAAACGCCGCAATGTTTTCCTCGAGAATCGCAAAACCCGCCGCCTGCGAGTGACCGCCATAGCGTTTGAGCGTCGAGTGAGCGTGACGCAAACCACCGACCGCGCTGATGCCGGGGGTGCTGCGAACCGATCCCTTGCCTTCGGCGATGATGAACACCGGTTTAAAGTGTTTCTCGAGGATCTTGCTGGCGACAATGCCCATCACGCCAGGATGCCAACCGGCCTTCGTGACCACAATCGCGGGTGCTTCAGGATCGACAATCTCGAGGGCTTCGCGCAGCATCGTGTCCTGAATGGCTTTGCGGTCATGGTTTCGCGCATCCAAGTACGTGGCGAGCGCGGCGGCGCGGGCCTGATTGTCCGTTGTCAGCAACTCAAGAGCGACTTCAGCCTCGCCCAAGCGTCCAGCGGCATTGATTCGGGGTGCAAGCACGAACGCAACATCTCGGGCGGTTGGAGCGCGGCGAATCTGTCCATCGACGACCGCCCGAATTCCGGGCCATCTCGAGGAATTCATCATCTCAAGACCGACCTTCACCAGCGCACGGTTTTCGCCCAAGAGCGGGGCGCAATCGGCAATCGTACCAATCGCGGCAAGGTCAGCGAACTCGAGCGGCGCAGGCAAACCCAATTTTTCGTGTACCGCCCACAGCAAGTGAAACGCCACGCCCGAACCGGTCAACGCCGGCAAATCATGATGGTAATTCGGTGCAAGGGCTGGATGCACGACCAAGCAACCCGGCAAGTCTTTCCCCGGTGCGTGATGATCGGTGACAATCGCTTCGACACCTGCCGCGACGATCTTTTCGATCTCCTCGAGGTTGGAAACACCGCAATCGACCGTAATGAACAAATCGCAAGCCTCGACGTGTTCGGGCACGCGGTCGGGGTGAACGCCGTAGCCATCCGTCAGCCGGTGTGGAATGAAGGCATGAACGTTCGCGCCCAAATCGCGCAGTCCAAGCACCAGCACGCTCGAGCCGGTGATGCCGTCCGCGTCGTAATCGCCGTGAACGCGAATGCGTTTCTTTGCATTGATCGCCAGCACGATCCGTTCGGCGGCGACCCCGAGTGCTGGATTGGGCGACCTCGAAAATGGTGGCTCGAGTGCATCGACGCTGTGCACACCACGGGCGTAGAGGATCGCCGCGAGTCGTGGCGGCAGGCCAAGCTGATGCGCGAATGCCGCCAACGCCGAAACTGGCGCAGGAGCCCGCAACAACCAGCGCGTGCGTTTGGTTCGAGCGACCGGAACCTCAATTGGTTTCTCGACCTGCTTTTCTGGCGCGAGTGTCACAGTGAGCCCTCTGATCGGTGCGTCACAGGCTCACAACATGCCTTTTTCACGCAATTGCTCGAGGGTCTGATCACGCTCGAGGTTCTGTGTCGAACGATCTGGAATCACCGGAGCACTCATCACAGGTTGCAACTTCGCCACCTGAGCCTCGAGGTCACGAATCTTGCGGTTCTGACGGCGCACTTGATTGGAGGCCCGAATCAAATGTGGTGCAAACAGCAACAGCGCATAGACCAACCCTGTGAGTAAGCCGCCAAGCAACGCCATGCTTGCTCCGACCGAAACCGCGCCGAGGAATGGCACGGGAAAACTGACGGTGAATGGATTTGAAAGGTGAAACCAACCCAGGTACGCGAGGATCGCCACCAAGATCAAGACTCGAAGGTACTGCAATGCTTTCACGAGCACATTGTAGCTCACCGGCCAAGCAACCTGACCGCGCCAGCACAAACCGGTATGGTACAAACCAGTGATGAACGTTCGAGCGGCAAATTCTGGCTCGAGCACACCCTTTGGGCACATTCTTTTTGGTCCATTCGTTCAACCCTAATCTTCACGTCGTACCCTGTCGGGCATGAAGCTCGAGTCAACCCCATCCTCGTCTGAAACTGCATCGGTGAACCCATGAGCCTGCACCTGACCCTGATCGGACCGTACCCCGTCGGACGACCATCCTCCGGTGGGGTTGAGAGCGTCAACCGGGCCTTGGTCGAATTGCTGCTCGAGCGCGTACCAAAAGCCCAGATTCATGTCCTGACGATTGGCAAGGGTGAACAAGAAAAATCCAAAGATGGTCGCTTGCAGGTCAGTGCCTTGCTGCCCGACTCTTACAGCATGGCGAGGTTGCGCGGCTTTCCCAAAGAGCGCGAAGTGATCGATGCGTTCGTGGCGACCCTGCCCAAAGACACGATTGTGCATTCGACCGGTCCGATCTCGTTGCATGTGGTCAATGCCGCCAAACGCCACAACCTGCCGGTCGCCCTGACGATTCACGGTGTCCTCGAACGTGACGTGCTGTTTGAAAAACAAATGAATCCGTTGCAACGCAAAATCGCGGCCCTGCAATTGCGCTCGAGTTTTGGCGCGGCATTGCGGGCCGCCGATTACGTGATTGCGATCAGTTCGTACAGCGCCGAATACGCGCAGAATGTGGGACGAACCGGTGGCACGGTCATCATTCCGAACCCGCTCGACAGGCGCTTTGAAGGCCCGGTTCACCAATTGCACCCGGACGGTCAGACCGTGCTGTTCGCCGCGAACCTGCAACCACGCAAAGGCGTGCATCACCTGCTCGAGGCGTTCGCGTTGGCCGCTGATACGCGCCCAGGCATGAAGTTGCGCATCGCTGGCCCGTCAATTGATCCGGCCTATGCCGCGCAACTCAAAACCAGGGTTGCACAACATGGGCTCGAGCATCGCGTGAGTTTCTTGGGACCACAACCCAAAGAACGTGTGCTCGAGGAGATGCTGGCCGCCGATGTGCTCGTGCTGCCCAGCGGTGAGGAGAACCTGCCGCAAGTCTTGCAAGAGGCGGGCGCGATTGGCCTGCCGTTCATTGCCACGAACGTCGGTGGAGTCAAAGATTTGGTGCCACCCGAACACGAACGCGCCATGCTGGTCGATCACGGCGATGAGCTCACACTCTCGTACCAACTGGGCGAGTTGATTGATGAACCCGCCCGTCGGCTTGAGATTTCACAGGCACTGCGGGCGCACATCGGCGCGGGCTTCTCGAACGATTCGGTCATGACCCGCACGCTCGAGGTTTACGAACGCCTCGCTGGACGTGGTGCGAGCGTGCGACCACCGGTGATGGTTGGAAAGTAACAAGTTGACCGGTCAACGCAATCCCCCACTCGGCATCAGGCTTTCACTTCTTCGTTCGCCCTCAAGGAACCCATGACCGCCACGGCGACTTCAAATTCAACCAAACTCAAACCAACCGTTCGTCCAATGCGCATCCTGTACCTTGCCACCGAGATGGGTTTGGGCGGCGCGGAAGTTGTGGCCCGCACACTTTTTAACGAGTGGGCGGCTCGAGGCCACACGCCACATTTGCTCTTGACGTATACGCCCGGTGTGAATGCCAAACGCATTCAGGCCGATGGTCACGCCGTCGAAGCGCTCAACTTACCGCATGGCGCGAAAATGCTGCTGCGCATCTCGAGCGTGCGTGAACGTGTCCGTGCAATCAGACCAGATGTCATCATCATCAACAACCAGGACGTGCTGTTGCCCTGGGCTTGGACGCTCGGCAACAAAAATCTGCCGGTCTTTGCCGTAATTCACAGCACCGAAGCGGGCAAATTCCGCCCCTCAGATTTGATCCACCGCCTGTTCCTGTCACGTTACGACCGGGTGATTACGCTCGGTGAGCCGCACGCAAAATACGCGATGCAACGCTTCGGGTTGGCTCGAAACAAACTGGCTGTGATTCACAACGGGGTCGAACCGGAGGTTCGCACGGGTACTGAACCGGAGGTTCGCACGGGTACTGGGCCAGTCATTGCGAAGCAGCTCGAGAAACCATTGCCGGAATTGCCGAGCGACACGCTCGTTGGTGTGATTGCCGCCAGATTGCACCCGGATAAGAACCACATGGGCTTGCTCGAGGCCACGAAAATCGTGCTGACCAAACACCCGAACTTTCACGTGCTGGCACTTGGGCAAGGCGATCAGCGGGATTCACTCGAGGCGCACGCCAAAACGCTGGGCATTGCCGATCACGTGCACTTCTTGGGTGCTCGAGGTGATGTCAGCGCGATCCTGGAACGCGCCCATTTGGGTCTGATCTCGAGCGTCACCACCGAAACCCTGTCGATTGCCGTGCTCGAGTACATGCGGGCTGGATTGCCAGTTGTGTCCACTCGCCTTGGCTCGCTCGAGGATCAAGTCTTGGATGGCAAAACTGGTTTTCTGGTGCCGCCAGGAGATGACATTGCGCTTGCCAAGGCGATCATGAAAATGCTCGAGAATCCCGGCTTGCGCTCACAATTTGGCGCGGCGGGCAAAAACTTGCAGCAACAGGAATTCACCAGCGCGAAAATGGGCGAAGGCTATTTGAAGTTGTTCCAGAAAACCTTGGGTCGTTAAAGCGCGTTTCGCGCCTCGAGCGCTTCTTACTGCCACACCAGCACCTTACGGGCTTGCAGCGCTTCTTACTGCCACACCAGCACCTTACGGGCTTGCAGCGCCTTGGAAAGCGCCTCTTCTCGAGTCTGCCCCAACGCCGTGATGTGACCCATTTTGCGGCCCGGTCTGGCCTCACGTTTGCCGTACAGGTGCAGATGAGTGCCGTCGATCTCGAGTGCCGCAACCCAATTCGGTTCTGCATTCTCAGGCCACAAATCGCCAAGCAAGTTGACCATCACGCTTGGACCGCGCGGTGTGACCTCGCCGAGTTTCAGGCCGCAGACAGCCCGGATCACCTGCTCGAATTGGCTGGTTGGACTCGCCTCAATGCTCAGATGCCCAGAATTATGCGGTCGCGGCGCGAGTTCATTGACCAGTACGCGCCCGTCTGCCGTCACAAACATTTCGACTGTCAACAGGCCAATCACCTCGAGTTTCGCGGCAATCTCGAGGGCGAGACGTTCCGCCTCGTGCAGCGTGCTGATCGGAACCTGAGCGGGCCAGAGTGTGACATCCAGAATCCCGTTGACATGCTGGTTCTCAAACACTGGAAAGGCTCGAGCCTCGCCGATGCTGGACCGTGCCACGATCACCGAAATCTCTTTCTCAAACTCAACCAAGCCCTCGAGCACACAAGGCCTGTTGAATTTTTGGAATGCCGCCTCGAGTTCGACCTGATTCGAGACCCGCGCTTGACCTTTGCCGTCGTACCCAAGCGTTGCGGTTTTCAAAATTCCTGGGAAACTCGAGCCTGCAAGATCCTGGCTCAAGGTGATCGCCTTCCACGGTGCGGTCGGCACGCCAATCGAGTTCAGAAATGTCTTCTCGAGAATCCGGTCGCGTGACGTGCGCAAGACTTCTCTCGAGGGTCGCATTTTCGCCTGAAGTTCTGGCACACTGAGCCCAACTTCCGGCACGTTCTCAAACTCGAGCGTGACCACATCGCACCGATCCGCCAATTCCTCGAGCGCATTCACATCATCAAATTGAGCAGCAATTACGGCATCACTTACGCTCGAGGTTGGACAATCTGCGTCCGGGTCAAGCACGATCACGCGATAGCCGAGCGGTTTGGCCGCCAACGCCAGCATTCGCGCCAACTGCCCGCCACCCAGAATCCCAATGCTCGAGCCGGGAGGAATCACCTTATTCAAGAGAGGAATCCTCGAGCACCCGCGCCGTTTGCGCCTCACGGTAGGCATAAACTCGAGCCCGAATATCTGGGTACTTGTTGCCCAAGATGCTCGCCGCAAGCAAACCCGCATTGATCGCGCCCGCCCGACCAATTGCCAGTGTCCCGACCGGAATGCCCGTAGGCATCTGCACAATTGACAGCAAACTGTCCACGCCCGAAAGCATTTTCGACTGCACCGGCACGCCCAACACCGGCAAAACCGTCTTCGCCGCACACATTCCAGGCAAATGCGCCGCACCGCCCGCACCTGCCACGATCACCTCGAGCCCACGCGATTCGGCGGTACTTGCGTACTCGAACAGCAAATCTGGCGTGCGATGCGCACTGACGACCCGCATCTCGAACGGAACGCCCAACTCGCGCAGGGTGTCCGCCGCACCCTGCATCGTCTCGAGATCGGAGCGAGAACCCATGATGATGCCAACCAACGGGCGTTCAGGAACATTCACGGGCGCAATGTTAACCCGAAGTGATGGCGTAAAGCGGGCGGCAAAAGGCAAAGGGCGAAGGGAAAAACCGGATTTGGGGCGCATTCTTCGGGTTTTCAGTGATTGCACCTCAATGCTGTCGTTCAAAGCTCGAGCCTCAAATGCTTCGATTCTGGGTTTTGTCGTTCCATTTGCCATTCGCCGTTTTGGCCGTTTTTTCCTCCTTTACGATCCTCGAACTTGCTGCTATACTCCTCAGGCTGAAGGCGAGGCGTGGCTGCTGGATCGTTTTTAGCGTGGGCGCTCAGGAGACTGGGTTCTTGGAAATCCGTTGAAACGGTGGATTTCGTGGCTCACCCCTCAATCAATCTGGTTAATCAACCTCGAGGAGTACCCCAAACAATGGTCAGAATTCGTCTTTCCCGTACCGGTTCCACCCACAACCCGCACTACCGCGTCGTCGTGATCGATTCACGCAAACCACGCGACGGTGGCTACATCGAAAACTTGGGTCATTACGACCCACGCAAGAAAACCGAGAATTGGCTCGGATTGGATGCTGAACGCGCCAAGCACTGGCTCGCCTTGGGTGCCCAACCCAGCGAACGTGCCCGCAAGCTTCTCAAAGAAGTCGGAGCACTGTAAGTCATGGTGCGTGACCTCGTTGAATACCTCGCCCAAAAGGTGGTTGATGACCCGAGCGCCGTGCGCGTTGAGGCCATCGGTGAACGCGAAGTCACGTATTTGATTCATGTCGCAAACGGCGAAGAGGGCCGCGTGATCGGCAAGGGAGGCCGTGTGATCCAAGCGATTCGCACGATTGCCCGTGCCGCCGCCGGACCTCGAGAGCGCGTGCAAGTCGATCTGGCCGGAGCCCCAGGCGCTGGTCGCGGTGAGTTCAATCCCGAATAAAATCCACCTGGTGTTGATTCATCAGGCGGATCAGTTCGAGGAAGTCATCGTTCATGGTTTGCTGGCTCGAGTTTTGCCTGTGCCAATGCTGCTTCTCGTGGCAGTCCTTCAAAGACGTTCTACAGCAATTTCGGGATTTCTTGAGAATGCCTTTTTCTCAAGAAATCCCCGAGTGATACGGGTGACAAACAGTGGCCCACCAGGTCGAAACTTGGTCCCCAAGATTTCGACAAGAAAGACATCGGCAACAATTGACGAATTTCGCTTTTGAAATTCTCAATCATTGCCGAAGCCA
>JANOWZ010000184.1:0-13024 GCA_031418155.1 Deinococcales bacterium | reverse complement strand
TGGCCTCGCAAGCTGGAGCGTGCCGAAATCTTGCCGAGTGGCGTTTCGATCTCGAGTTGAATTCCATCACGGTTCACAGCCTGTTCTCGAATCAGCACGTCCTCGTCTAATACCCACAGCGGAGCCTTGAGTTCTGATGCCTGAGCACGAATCACCTCAAGCGCAATTCCGCTTGCGCCCGTGATGACCGGGACAGCGGGCCGGATGATGCCCGCCTTTTCAAACGCGATCTGCTCGAGTGTGCCGCCCAAAATTGCCGTGTGATCCAAACTGATCCCAGTGATGATGCTTGCGTTCGCTTGAACCGCCGTGGTCGAATCCAATCGCCCTCCGAGCCCGACCTCGAGCACCGCCCAACGCACGCCGCATTCTCGAAAATGGAGTAACGCGAGGGCGGTAATCAACTCGAAAAAAGTTGCCGGAACCTGTGGGTGCACGACCTGCAACTCCCGAACGAGCCGTTCGATTGTCGAATCAGAAATCTCAAGGCCGCTCACCCGAATGCGTTCGTTGAAGCGAAACAAATGCGGGCTGGTAAACTCGCCGACCGGTCCCCATTGCGACTCGAGTTTTGCAGCCGATTCCAGAACGCTCGAGACCATTCGTGTCGTGCTGCCCTTGCCGTTCGTGCCGGCGATCTGAACGACCTGAAAACCACGTTCGGGATGATCCAACACCTCGAGTAAGGAGCGCATCCGATCCAAACCCGGATGAATCCCGCGTTCCTGTTGGGCGAACAACCAATCGATCGGTGAAGAATCTGGCACAAGCCAGCAAACTCGAGATGTGCCGCCCACGTCAAGCGACTTGACCACTCTCGTATACTCGAGGTGTGAGTGGCTTCGTCATCCGAGTTGGAACCCCGAGCGACGGTGCGCGAATTGCACCGATCCTCGCCGAATTGCTGAACAAACGCAGCCTCGAATCAACCGTGATTGAAGGCTTGAACACGAACATGTTGCGGTTGCTGCAAACCCCAGGCGCGACCATGATCGTCGCGCAGGCGGATGATGGATCGCTACTCGGCTTTGCGACGCTGTGGACGCGCTGGGGCATCCTGGACCAAACCATGAGCGGCCTGGTTGATCGGATCGTCGTGCGCCCCAGTTACCGCGACAAGACGGTCTCGAGCGCCTTGCTCGAGCAAGCCTTGGGCGCGTGTCAAGCGATGGGTTGCGGCAGCGTCGAATTGGTCTTGACCGCTGAAAGCACCGTGGACAAGAGCGCACTCGAGGGATTTGGTTTTGAGGAACAGGGGAGACGCTACTACCTTGAGGTGATGTGAGGCGCTTTACGAAAATCGGCACGAACTCGAGCTTTGTTTGCGCGAGTTGCGGTTTTGATGTGCCAGCCCTCGAGAATGGATCGGTACGCAACCACTGCCCGAAGTGCCTCTCGAGTCTGCACGTCGATGAATTTCCTGGCGACCGAGCCAGCGATTGTGGTGGAATGCTCACTGCGGTTGGGGTGGAATACTCTGGTAAGAAGGGTTGGATTGTGATCCACAAATGCCAGAAGTGTGGTGCGATCAGGCGCAATAAGGCCGCGTTGGATGATCCGGTTGCGCCGGATGATTTCGATTTGATCGTGCAACTCTCGAGAAAACCAGCGCCGTCAAGTTGAAAAGAATTCTTCCTGGAGTCCTCGCCGAGCCGTGTCGATCACACGCTCGTCAGGATCATGCAATCCCTTCTCGAGCAAACCTCGAGCGTGTTGATCCTCGAACCGTCCCAAAGCCCAAGCGCAAGCCTCGCGGACTTCCCAACCGATGTCGGAAAGGCCACGCCCGAGCAACCACAAGTGTTTTTGATCGCGCAGGTTGCCCAACACGATGGCGGCATTGCGGGCCATGCCTTTGCGTCGCGCCCTCGAGAATGCTGAATGCTTGTAGTGTTTCTCGAATTCATGACCGGAGAGCAAAAAGAAGTCCTCGAGATTCGGGTGGGCAAGATCGGCTTGCGGCTCGAGCAAGCTTGAGAAACTTCCGGCATGGATGGTCCACGGGCAAATGTCGAGACAATCGTCGCAACCAAACAAATGATCGCCCAAGCGTGTTCGGTACTCGAGCGGTATTGAGCCACGATGTTCAATGGTCAAATACGACAGGCACTTTCTCGAATCCACCGTTCGATCCGGCGCGATTGCATCGGTCGGGCAGGCCGTGACACAGGCCGTACAACGCCCACAACGATCCTTGTGGCCCGTCTCGAGTTCTGGCGGTGCCAAGTCAGTCAACAGCACTGCAAGCGTGCTCAAGGCCCCGTGAGATTGCGAGATGACCTGGCTCGAGCGTCCACGCCAACCCAATCCGGCACGGACTGCGAACGAACGCTCGAGGATCGGACCGTGATCGACATAGGCTTTTGCCCGAATGCCCAAACTTGCCGCGTTCTGCTCGAGCTTTGCCAAATGTGGTTGCAATTGCGAATGATAGTCCGGGCTCCAAGCGTACCGGGCGACCCGTCCGACTCGAGTGCCATCTTTGGGAACTTCTGGTTCAGGGTGCGCGTGCGAAACCATCAATGCAAGGACGCTCTGCGCCGGAGGAAAGCTCGAGGTCGTATCACCCCTTCTTCCCACGCTCGGTGGCAAGTAATCCATGCCCGCGTGAAATCCAGCCTCGAGCCAACCTTTGAACACGGTGATGTCTCGGGGTTCGACCTGCGCACCGGCCCAGCCCGCCGCATCGAATCCGATCTCGAGCGCAAAGTTTTGCAATTCGTTTCGTGCGCATTCGGCATCCACTGCCCGATTGTTCCACGTTCGCGCAGTGATAGTTTGAGGTGTGCCGGAATCTCAGGAAAACGTGCCACCGGAACAAACCACAATCACGCTCGAGCCAGCGTCCAATTCACGGCTCGAGTTGTTGATCGGTCCTGCTGGATCAGGCAAAACGCGCAGTGCCGTCAGCCGTGCCCTCGGGTGTGCCAAACGTGGCGAGCGTGTGATCGTGCTGACCTTGCCGAACCAACGCGCCCAATTTCTCGAGCGTCTTGCCGCCAATGGCCCAAGCCTCGGGGTTGAAGTCACGAACTTACAAAATATTGCGTATCGCCTGCTGGACCGTCTCGGTGAGAACCGCCCGGTGGTGCTCAATCCGGGCCGTGTGGCACTGACGGCACGAATCTTGGAACGCACCCTCGAGCGATCCATTGGTCCCGGCGAGGCGCGTCTGTACGCCCGAACCGTCGCCGAATGCAAACGTTTCGGATTCGTGCCAACCTCAACTGGTGAACCGTATCAGGACACGCTCGCACGGGTTTATGCTGGGTACGAGGCGGCCCTGGTCGCGTCTGATCTGCAAGACCTCGACGATGTGCGTCTTCGTTTGACAGCATTGCTCGAGTCACAACCGCTCGGGCTTGGTTCTCACCTGATCGTCGATGGCTACCGCAGCTTCAACCCGAGCGAGGTCGGGGTGATCCGCGCCCTGTCCAATGTCGCCCGCTCGAGCCTGGTCACACTTCCAGCCGGATCGCCAGACACGCACTTGGAAGCTTGGGCGCATCCGTTGCGTCAACCCGAAGTTCGTGCGATAGGTTCGAGGCTGAATGCCACGGTCAAACGGTTGGATGCTTCCGGTAGACCCTGGGCTGGCCTGCCGAAAACCGTGCGCCTCGAGACGTACTCCAATCCAGTCGAGGAGGCTCGAGCCACATTGCGGCAGATCAAATCCTTGATGCACGAAGGCATTCGAGCCCAAGACATCGCCATCGTCATTCCCAACCCGGTGTTCGTGCGCGTGCTAGAGGCGTTGGGCCGTGAGTACACCGTGCCAATTGCACCCGAAACGCAAGGTGGTGCGCTCGAAACCCCTGATGGTCGCAAACTTGAGGCGTTGCTGGCCGCCCCAGCCCGCGATTATCCGGTGCGAGAACTTCGTGCACTCTCTGGGCTCGAGCCGGATTTGGCAACGCTTGCCGATGCGCTCGAACAGGCTGGAGTGGCGGCGGGCTCGAGCGCGTACCCGCTGGTCTGTTTTGACCAAGATGCGCTCGCCGCATTCGAGCGTGTGCGCACCATGGCCCAACCTCCCGAGACCGGAACCGCCGCCGAACTGGTTGCCTGGTTCGAGGCATTGCTCGAGCGATTCGTGCGCGATGCGCCCTTCGCCGAATCTGCCCGTGTGATCGCTCGAGAGGCCGCCCGAATCCTCGAACCGACATCAGAAACGAGCATGACGGGTGCTGGATTCACCGATTGGTTGCGCAACCTCCTCTCGAGTCTGCAAGTCACGCACCCAGATGCGGGTCGTGGCGTGGCGGTCGTGACCGCCGAAGAAATCAGCGGTAGGCGATTCGATCACGTCTTCGTGATCGGTGCGACCGATGGCGCTTACCGATCTGGTGACGGCGAAGATTTTTTTGTGCCCGAAGAACAACGCGATCAACTCGAGCAATTGCTGCGCTTGATTCCTGGATTGCCCGAAAAATTGAACGGACTCGAGGACAGCACTTTTTTTGATATTTTGACCCGTGCGAATTCGAGCTTGAACGTTTCGCACCCTCGAGCGGAACGTGGCGCGAGTCTGCGACCACATCCGAGGCTCGCGCAACTCGGCGCGAGTGGTAAAAACTCGAGCGACCCGCCATTCACAGCGAGCACACTTGAGTTGGCCGCCGCTGCGCACCATCCGAGCGCACAATCTCGAGCCATGTGGCAGATTAAACCTCAGTCCACGGTGCGAGCGAATGACCTCGAGCGGGCCGCGCAATGCAACCTGCGAAGCTGGGCCGATGCTGTTTTGCCAGCCCCCGCCCGAGCCAGCGGACTTGTGACCGACGAATTGTTGCGCTCTTGGGGCTCTAAAATGCGCCGTGCCAAATGGAAAGGCGAGGACACCAGCGCACTCGAGGCGGTGCCGAATGAACACAAAGACCGTCTCGCCTCGCTCGCGTCTGGATTTCGCGCACGGCTCGAACAGGTGATCGAAGCTCGCGTTCCTGGACAACCGGGAGTGGATGTTCAACTTGGCTATCGTGCCAATTTGGATGGGATCGAATTCACGCTTGATGGCGTGCGCTTCAAACGCGATCCGAGTGGCCAGATTCGCAGCAGCGAAATATTCCGTGTGCTCGAGGATGCCAACGACGGGTACGCGCAATTCATGAACCCGGAACGGCAACGCGAATGGTGGTTCGCGCACGCGATGCATGAACGTGGCAGCATCGTCACGTTCTGGGCCTGGGATTTGAACAACCAACCGAAATTCGTGATGAACCTCGAGAAACCTTACGCACAACGCAGGCTCGCGGAATCACTCGTGATGCTCGAGGAGACGAAACGGGCGCTCGAGACGGGGACCATCACGGCGAATCCCGGATTTCATTGCCGGTTGTGTGGGCAACGCGATGTCTGTCGTGAAGCGGTTTAACCGATCAATGCCGATACGGTTCGTGGTTATATCCAGACCGTTCAAAAGCTGAAATGCTCAAATGGAATCCCTGTCAAAGCACATGCAGGGTTTTTTGCGCGTTCGTCAGCGGTTCACCACCGCCCGCACCGACCAGCACAATGTCCTCGACCCGAGCACCGAAACGGTGCGGCACCATGATGCTGGGTTCAACCGTGAAGCACATGCCCTCGAGCATCACGGTCTGGTCGTTTGCGTTCAAGAATGGCGGCTCGTGCACATCCATGCCGATGCCGTGACCGAGGCGATGCCGGAATGCCTCGCCGTAACCGGCATCGGCAATTACGGCTCGAGCGGCGTGATCGGCCTGAGCACAGGTGTTCCCTGTCTTCAGCGCTGCGATGCCAGCCGCTTGCGCCGCGATCACCAAATCGTAAACGCGAAGGTACTCGGCATCAGGTTCGCCAAAAAAGACGCTGCGACCAAAGTCGTAACAGTAGCCATTCAAGACCGCACCAAAATCGAACGAGATCGACACTGGAGCCTCGAGCGGCAAAAGCAGCATCTCCTCGCGGTTGTGAAAATCGAAGGCGTGCGTTGGACCCATGTTGTAAAAACTGGTGACGAACGATGGTGCGAGCGAACCGTGTTTGCGCAGTTGAAAGTTGACCTCTGTGACCAAATCAAGCGTGGTCATGCCGTGATGCAGCTTCTCGAGTGTGGCGGCGTAGGCGGCCTCGGTGATTTCGCCCGCCCGTCGCAGAATTGCAAGTTCGTCGGCACCTTTGACCATGCGTAAAGGCACCATGATGCTCGAGGCGGAAACGAAACTTGCTGATGGTCGCAACGATTGGAGGTGTATGACCGTTTCGGCCCGAGCGCGGTCCTCGAGCGCAATCGTGGCCTGATCTGACGCTCCTAAACTTGAGAGCACGTCGCTCACCATCGAAATGGCATCACCAGAATCCGGCAGGACCCGCACGTCAAACCCGGCGAAGCTGGAGTGAAAGTCTGCCATCATGCGCGGCACGGTCAGCACGGGCGCACCCTCGAGCGGAATCCACGCGCCGGTCATCCAATCGCCGGGATACATGGTGTTGCCAAAATTCTGTTCCTCGCGTTCGATACCGGTGATGTAATTCAGGTTCGCCGATTGCGGCAAGAACATCAGGTCAATGCCTTGCGATTGCATCTGAGTTTGAACTCGAGCGAGACGCGTCGAATAGTCAATCATGCTTACAACTCCGTTCTAACCTGCCAGAGTTCCGGGAACAAAACGATCTCGAGCGCCCGCCGCAAATACGGTACACCCACCGTGCCGCCCGAACCTTGCTTGAAACCGATCACCCGTTCAACCGTGGTCAGGTGGTTGAAACGCCAGCGGCGAAAATTGTCCTCGACATCGACAAGTCTCTCGGCCAGCGCGTACAAATCCCAATAACGGTTCGTGTCGCGGTAGACCTCGAGCCAGGCCAAACGCACGGCATCATTGGCCTGGTACGGTTTGTCAAAATCACGCTCGAGCAATTCGAAAGGAATCTCGAGGCCGCGTTCTGCGAGAAGACGGATCGCCAGATCGTACAAACTCGGTGCGTGCAATGCCGTCTCGAGCAATTGATGGTGTTCTGGCCGGTGTGCGTGAGGTTTCATCATGAACAATTGCTTGTTGCCGAACAAAAATTCGATCAGCCGGTATTGATGCGATTGAAAGCCGCTCGCCTGCCCGAAGCTGTCGCGAAACTCGAGGTAATCGGCGGGTGTCATGGTTTTAAGAACCTCCCAGGCGTTCGTCATTTGCTCCTGCGCCCGAGAGACTCGGGCTAGCATTTTCATGGCCGGTTCGATCATGCCTGCCTCGAGCGAGGCCATCGCACTGCGCAACTCGTGAATCAAAAGTTTCATCCACAACTCCTGGACCTGATGAATCACGATGAACAACGGTTCGTCATGCGCCACCGTCAGCGGAGTCTGCGCGGAAAGCAGTTTGTCCAATTCAAGGTAAGCCCCATACGAAAACCCTTGAGCGAAATCCGTGTGGGCACTCGAGTACGTATCATCGTTGGGTTTCATTTTGAGAACCTCGTCTCAAGCTTTTATTGGTACGTGACAACGAGTGGCTTTCGACTTTCTTGAATCTCGCGCCAATCATCAGCATAGGGCTGACGGTCCCAATCATGATCTGATTCGTAAATTCCCCAGCCCATAAAAGTGTAGTACAAGGTCATCGCTTCAAAATGGCTTTCTGCCTCCACGGTCCAAACCAATTGGGCATCTTGGAGCAACAATGAGCGAGCCGCATCTCCCATAGGCCCAACCAAGCAAAATGTCTGCCCTTGTTCGGATTCGATCCAAAGTTCGTGTTTTAACATTGCCACCGAGGTCGCCTCGAATCTTCACAATCGCTGAGGTTTTCTCCAAGCCCGTGACCCAAGTGTACTCGCCTGAGGTCTCGTTTTTCTGCCCTCAGATCGGTTGCGTTTGCGCAGTTCATTTGCAACTTCGCGCTCGGTTTTGTCCCGCTCGGGCAACGCGAGTCGTTCATCCTTTCCATGTCGAAAGGTCGTTTGATCGAACCCGAAGAGATTGCGATTGATCATCGAACGCAATCAATGATTCAAACTCGAGGAGGTTTGAAGCCACGCAATCGCAGTGCATTGGTCAGTACGAAAACGCTCGAGAGGCCCATCGCTGCGCCCGCCAAGACTGGATTCAACGTCCAGCCGAGAAATGGATACAATGCGCCAGCCGCAACCGGAATCAAGACGATGTTGTACGCGAAGGCCCAAAACAGATTCAGGCGAATGTTGCGAATCGTTGCTCGAGACAGGGCTATCGCGTTCGGCACGCCGCGCAGATCACCGGACATCAGGACCACATCGGCGGTTTCGATGGCGATGTCTGTTCCCGTGCCTATCGCCAAACCAACATCGGCTTGGGCGAGCGCAGGTGCGTCGTTGATGCCATCGCCGACGAACGCAACCTTCTGACCTCGAGCTTGCAAGGATTTGATCGCATCGGATTTTCCTTGCGGTAGCACCTCGGCGAGCATGTCATCAATCTCGAGTTGCTTGCCAATCGCTTTTGCGGTTCGTGCGTTATCACCGGTAATCATGGCGACTTTGAAACCGAGTTGGTGCAAGGATCGAACGGCCTCGAGTGTTCCTTCTTTGATTGGGTCGGTCACGGCAATGATCGCGGCGAGTTTGCCGTCAATGGCGGTGTACAGTGGCGTTTTGCCTTCATCGCCAAGCCGGTTCGATTTGCTCGAGAGCGCACCGACATCGATTCCGTTTTGAACCATCATGCGGTCGGCTCCGATCATCACGGTCATACCGGAGACTCGAGCACTGACACCAAATCCGGGATTGTTCTCGAACCCTTCGACTTGCTCGAGCGTGATTCCTTGTGCCGCCTGAACGATGGCTCGAGCGACCGGATGTTCACTTTTTTGTTCCACGCTGGCCACGAGTTTCAAAACCTGATCTCGCTCAAATCCATCGAGCACCACGAAATCCGTCAGTTCCGGTTTGCCTTTGGTCAGGGTTCCAGTCTTGTCCAGCGCGATCACTTGGGTCTCTTGAAGCGATTGCAACGCCTGACCTTTGCGGAACAGCACACCCATTTCGGCGGCCTTGCCGGTTCCAACCATGATGCTTGTTGGTGTGGCGAGGCCCATCGCGCAAGGACAGGCGATGATCAGTACCGCGACTGTGTTGACGAGCGCAAAGCTCACCGCATTCTCGTCACCAAAGGTCAGCCAAATGATTGCGGTGATCGCGGCAATCCCGAGCACAATCGGCGTGAAGACCGCCACCACCCGGTCAGCCAAGCCCTGAATTGCCGGTTTGCTGCCTTGGGCCGTCTCGACCAATTTGATGATCTGGGCCAGCACCGTGTCCTCGCCGACCGCATTTGCCGTGAACGTCAACGCACCATTCTGGTTGATCGTACCGCCAACCAACTTGTCACCCTCGAGTTTCGCAACGGGGATCGGTTCGCCAGTGATCATGCTTTCATCAACAAAGCTCGAGCCGGATGTGACAGTGCCATCGACTGGGATTTTTTCTCCAGGACGAACCGCAATCACGTCACCGGGCAGCACCTCATCAATTTGCATCTCGAGTTCCTGTCCATCTTTGATGATTCGAGCAGTTTTGGCTTGCAGGCCGATCAGTTTCTTCATCGCTTGACTCGTGCGGCCTTTGGCAATCGCCTCAAAATACTTGCCAAGCAAGATCAGTGTGATCACCATGGCGGAACTCTCGAAGTACACGTGACGTGCGCTTGTGGGGAAAAGTTGCGGCGCCAGCGTCACGGCCAAACTGTAGAAGAACGCGGCGCTCGTTCCGATCATGACGAGGCTGTTCATGTCTGGCGATCTCGAGATCAGGGCTTTCCAACCGTTTTTGTAGAACCGTAATCCTGGCCCGAATTGAACCGGCACTGCGAGCGCGAGCATGATCCAATTCCAAGCCTGCATGTTGGGCAGAATTCGCATTTGCAAGTTCATGGCCGGTTCCCAGACCATCGGCAACATGGCAATGATCAAGAGCGGAACTCCAAACATCGCCGCGAGGATAACACTGAACCGCAGGCTCGAGATTTCGTGCTCGCGGGCTGCACGTTCGGCATCGTCTCGAAATTCGTTCGCTTGTGTTTCGATCACGCCGTACCCAGCGTCACGGATGGCGCGTTTCAAGTGCGCCGCTCCCGCCTGAGCCGGAACCAGTTTGACCGTGGCGCGTTCTGTCGCCAGATTGACACTCGCCTCGAGCACGCCATCGACTTTCTTCAAAGCACGTTCGACCCGACCCGCGCATGCAGCGCAAGTCATTCCGGTCACACCAAGCTCGAGGGTTTGTGTCAAGGGTTCGTACCCAGTCTCTTTGATTTTCTCGAGCAGTAGCGTGGGTGTGGTCGCCTCCGGGTTGAAGGTCACGCTGGCCCGTTCGGTCGCCAGGTTCACGCTGGCGGTTTGCACGCCAGCGACTTTGTTCAGCCCTCGTTCGACCCGGCCCACGCAGGCCGCACAGGTCATTCCACCAACTCCGATTTCCAATGTTTGTTCCATAAGCCTCATATCCTCCCTGGGAGGGTATGGCTGAATTCTAGGCTCGAGGTCGAAACCCGTCAAACGGCGTGAAATACATGTCCTAGGTTGTTTATCCAGTCTTGACTATCCAGAAAACTCGGGCTATTGTTTGGATACCCCCAAGAGGGGATCAGGAGGAAACCATGAGCATTGAACTGAACGTTACTGGCATGACCTGCGGGCACTGCAAAGCTGCCGTCGAAAAAGCACTTCAACAGGTGGCGGGGGTTAATGCGACGCAAGTTGATCTTGCCAGCGGCAAAGTCAGCGTTCAAGGCGAACAGGTCAACACCGATGCCCTGATTGCCGCTGTGATCGAAGAGGGCTACGGCGCTCAACTCGCGGCAGCCTAAAATGCCCAAAACCTCGAGCAAAACTGAAGTTCAATCCAGTCCGACCACCTCAAGCCACCTGTGCATGCCCGAGGAGAGTCGCAAACGTGCCTCGCGCCGTCTCGCCATCGCCAAGGGACACCTTGAGAGCATCGTGCGTATGTTGGACGATCCGCACGTCTATTGCATGGATGTATTGCGGCAGATAAAGGCCGTGCAAGGAGCGCTGTCGGGAGCGGGCGAGGTTGTGCTTCGTGGGCATCTCGAGGTGCATGTCGCCACCGCCGCCATCCGTGGCGATGAGGCCGAGATTGTAGATGAGTTGATGGAAGCCCTGAAGTACGCCTGATCAAGGTCTCGAAATTTGACTCAAGTTTGAAATGAAGAAACCCCGCTGATCGCGGGACTTTTCTGTTTTGGGCCGAACCTGGACGCGCCGCTCGAGTTGCACGGATGCCAGCAACGAGGGCGGATTGTGGGAACCCGAATTCATCGTCGCGGCGGACGGTAGCCTGACCTGTCACTTCAGCGACGAAACCGAACAGTCCGATCACAGCCAATTCCTGGCGATGGTCGTCTCCAAAGACGGTGGCAAAACCTGGGGACCCAAGATCAAAACCGTCGCGTCAGACAAGCAGCCATTGCGCCCCGGCATGAGCACCGTGCGTCGCCTGCCGAGCGGCAAATACATCATGACCTACGAAATCTGCGGTTACACCCCGGCCCCATGTGCGGCCTTCGTGCGCTCGAGCCCGGACGGATTGAACTGGGGCGACCCGAACGATCTGGGAACACGAGTGTTCAGCAACGACGGTGATTACCCGGCGCACACACCCGTCCTCGCCTGGATGCCCGGACCCGGCCCGGACGGACGACTGATCCTCTCGATGCAGATGTACCACGACCGGTTCGGCCTCGAGCATCCGCGCATGGGGCAAGTGCTGCTGGTCAACACGACCGGCGGCGAAGGACCGTGGCTCGAGGTGAACGCGCCGATGAAACTCTCCGGCATTTACGACAATTACTGCCCGAATTACTCCTCGCCGGTGCTGCCCGCAGCGGACGGTTCGAGCCTGCTGTTGATCGCCACGAACTACGACGGCAGCGCCTGCAAACCGTACTTCGCCACTGGCGCACTCGGCACGAAATACGCGGTTCCTGACACCGCAAAAGGCACGGGCAACGGGCAACTCGTCTACTCGGGTCGATGGGGTCAAATCGAGGCGAGCAGCAAAAAGATCGGTGAGCACACCGCGAAACAAACCGGCTCGAGCGTCAGCCTCAAGTTTTACGGCTCGAGTGCCAGCCTGCTCGCCAGCCTCGCACCAAACCACGGCATCGCCGAAATCAGCCTGGACGGTGCTTGAGTCGAACGGATCGATCTTCACTCGAGCGTCAAGAAATTCAAGCAATCTGTCTACACCAGCCCGAAACTCGAGCTTGGTTGGCACACCATCACCGTGCGTTCGAGCGGTGAGAAAAACACGAAATCGACAGGGACTCAAATTGCCCTTTCAGGCTTTGAATTCGAGTAGTTAAACCCCTTTCGCAAACCATCCTCGAGCGTCTGATACCAGGGACGATCTGATGCTCGAGAGATTGATTCCATCCTCAATCCTTTGTCCTTGGAGGCCGTCATGAAAAAACAATTGACCTTGCTGTTCACGCTTCTGTTTGCGTTGTGCCTGAGCGCCTGTGGTACGCAACCATCAAACCGGTCAAGCGGCTTGACCACCGGTCCAAACACCAAGCCCGCACCGATCCTGCGCCCGTTGGCCAGTGGCACGCAATTGACCTCGAGCGGCCTCGAGTTCGCGTACTATCCTCGCGTGGTTTGCTTGGCCTACAACGGTTCGGCCAACGGTCGATTGATCGCCACGTTCAACTCGAGGGTGTCTGGCACGCCAACCACTCCCGTGTTTCAAAGCACCGACAACGGCTCGAGTTGGCAGGAGATTGCACGCTTCAGCGATACCTCAACGCCGCGCATTTGTTGCAGCGGTTTGTACGAGTTACCGCAAGCCTTCGGCAACAATCCGGCGGGCACACTCTTTTGGGCGACCTCGGTCGGCATCGAGAATCCGCGAGGTCCAACCGCGATTCGCATTTGGTGCAGCACTAATCAAGGCTACAACTGGTCGTACTACACGACCGCCGTCACTGGCAACACCGGGCTGTGGGAACCTGAATTCGCCGTTTTCGTTTCACCGGCACGCAGGTCAAACTCTACGGGGCCAAAGATCCGGG
>JANOWZ010000183.1:0-5375 GCA_031418155.1 Deinococcales bacterium | reverse complement strand
AGACCAAGCTCGAGTTTCAGGGTTTCCTCACCGGGAGCACGTTGACGCACCCGAGGGTCAGGGTTGGAGTCTCTCGGCATTCGAGGGTCAGAAGGATTGGAAGAATTCGACATCTTCACAGTCTAAGGTACGGGGCGGGTTGGGTGTTGGCAAGCAACCACCTCCGACCACCAACCCACCCGTACCCGAGAAACTGGTTCTCGAGCAAAAACCAACGACTCACGCACTTGAAACGTATTCATCCCTCGAGCGCCCGACGGAACACCCCCACTCTTCCCCTCCCGTGACTTCATCGAAAGGCCAGAATGGGTAGACTCACCCATGACCCTGACCCCGCCAGCAACGCGCCACATTCGGGTCGGTTGCCACCTGACGTACTCCCTGCCCGAACCTGGACCACTGATGTTCGTGCTCGAGGCGCAAAACAACCGTGAGCAACGCCTGATTCAGTCCGAACACAGCCTCGAGCCGATTGTGTACCGGGACATGCACGGCAACCTGATCTGGCGCGTCTTCGCCAACACGGGCGAGTTGCAGGTTCGCAGCGATCAAGTTTTTGAAGTGACCTCGAGCCTCGATGCCCTCAGTCCGGGGTTGCAACGGACGCTGATCCAGGATTTGCCGGACGAGGTGATCGTCTACACCCTGCCGAGCCGCTACTGTCAGTCCGATTTGTTCTTGCAGGATGCCTGGACGATGTTTGGTCACGTCCAGGGCGGTTGGGCGCAGGTGCAGGCGGTCTGTGATTGGTTGCACGCGAACCTGACGTATTCGGCGGGCAGCACCTCGAACACGTCGGCGCTCGAGGCGTACAGGGCCCGCACAGCGGTCTGTCGGGATTTCGCGCATTTGGGCATCAGTTTTTGCAGGGCGCTGAGCATTCCTGCACGGTATGTTTCCGGGTATCTGCCCGAGATCGATGTGATCCCGGATGGTTTGCCGATGGATTTTCACGCCTGGTTTCAGGTGTATCTCGAGGGGGCTTGGTGGACGTTCGATGCGCGGCACAACTTTCCGCGCACCGGTCGGGTCGTGATTGCGATTGGGCGTGATGCGGCGGATGTGGCCTTCAGCACGGTTTACGGGGCGACGCAATTGGTGTCGATGCAGGTTTGGGCGGATGAGGTCAAATGACGGCTGAACCCCTCAACCTCGAGCAGATTCTCGAGCGTGACCAACCGTTCCTCGAGCACAGCAACCTGCCTTGGGCGGAGGTCAAACGCGCCAGGTATTTCGCGCATCAACGCTTTGAATATATTTATCCGAGTCGCGTGCGTGACCTTTCGCAACGCCTGATGGTTCGACCCCCGTCGGGGTATGGCGATCAACGTTTGCTGGATTTCAAACTGAACGTCGAACCCGGTCCGGCCCGCAGGCACGAGTTGCGCGACACGTTCGGCAATCCGGTGATTGAACTCGAGGTGGCAAGCATTCGGCACGGTACGACGTTTGAGGTCATGCTTTGCACGGAACGCGAAACTTCCGAACAGCATCCTCGAGTGTCTATCAGCAAGCTTGAGCGTTGGTTGCGACCCACGCCATTGACTACCGCCGATGATCGCATCCTTGAGATTGCCTGCGATTTGCAACGTCAATCCAATGCTCCGCTCGAGTTGGCCGAACGCATCAGTGATTGGGTTTCAACCACCATGACGTACCAATCTGGTGTGACAGATGTCCACACGACCGCCAGCGAAGCGCTCGAGATTGGACGTGGGTTGTGTCAGGATTACGCCCACGTGACGTTGGCGATTTGTCGGGCGGCTGACCTTCCGGCGCGATACGTTTCCGGCCACATGCTCGGTGAGGGCGGATCGCACGCCTGGGTTGAGGTGATCGTGCCGGAAGGGAATCATCTCGAGGCCATCGGCTTTGACCCAACCAACCATCGCCGTCCGAACCTCGGGTACACGGTGGTTGCGGTTGGCCGGGATTACGCCGATGTGCCGCCAACCTCTGGCCGGTTCATTGGGCGGCAAGCGGGACAATTGCATTTTCAAAAACGTGCCGGACTGATCGAACTCGAGTTTCAGGATGGACGCATCGAGCGGGCATCAAGCTCGAGGTGACAAGACGCAAGTTGCAGTCAACCTGCTAAACAAATCAACTGGTTTGAAAGCCCGAGACTTCTGCTCGGGTCGGCGGGTTCGCTCCGGCCCGCGTGCAATTGATCGCCGCCGCCTGCGCCGCGAACCGCATCACCTCGAGCCAAGTTTCGTCACTGTGCGTCAGAAGTTGTTCGGCGCGTTCATGGCCATGCTCGAGCAGGGCAACCATCAACCCGGCGGTGTACGTGTCGCCCGCACCGACCGTATCAATCACACTGACTTTCGGCGTTGGCACTTGCAACCTGCCGTGACCGGCGCGGTACAGCGTGCTGCCATGCTCGCCTCGGGTGATGATGACCACGCTTGGACCTTGCGCGATCCAATCGGCGGCGACATCATCGAGTGCCTTGTCCGGCTCGAGCCAACCCAAATCCTGATCGGAGACTTTGACCACGTGCGCGAGGCGCAACCAGTGGCGCAACTTGCGTTTGTATCCTTCAAGATCGGGCGTGAGGGCCGGACGACAATTTGGATCAAACACCACGGTCACATTGTGATTCAAGCTCGAGCGGTGCTTGCCGATGATCTCAATGATGCTGCTCGAGGTTGGATCGGTCAGCAAACTGATCGAACCGAACTGCATGAATTTCAGGTTGGTTGGCAGCACTGGGCGGGGTTGTGGATCGTAGAGCGTGTCTGCCGCCCGAGAATTCATGAACGAAAAGTGCGCCTGTCCGTTTCGTTCTTCAACAAAAGCCAAGGTCGTGTGCTCGTCAGATTGCAACACGTGCGAGGTATCGATTCCATTTTTCGTCATGTGTTCGCGCAGACTCACACCGAACAGATCGCTCGAGATTTGCGTTAAAAACGTGGTCGTCTGCCCGAGCCGTGCGGTTGCGGTCGCCACGTTCAAGCTCGAGCCGCCAATGAATCCTTGAAAGGCAAGTGAGCCAGTGCTTTTGAAATCGATCAGTGCCTCACCGAGAATCGCTATTTTCATGCCGGTCTCCTCAAGTTTTGTTCTCGCTATGAGTTTACCTGAACAAACCAAGCCGCAAGCAAAACTGCACCAATTCCAAAAAGACAAGGAAATCATGTGCTCCAAAGGCAATTTACACACGGGCAGCGCAGCGAATACGTTATGATCTCAAGGTTGGAAACGCGCCGCATCATCCTTTCCAGCGAATTCACGTTGCAAACCCGGAGACCCATGAGAACCACACCATTCCTGATCGCCCTGACCGCCCTCAGCCTGGTCGCCTGTCAGAACACCCCTGACAACACGACCAAACCCACCAGCGAAGTTCCAGGCTCGAGCAGCGCCAGCAAAGTCTCAGTGACGATGCTGACCACACCCGCACCCGTTGCGGGACAACCCACCACGGCCACACCAGCACCTGTCGGCGCGAACGCGCAATGGGTGGCGGTACAAGATGGCAACGGCCCGTGGAAAGTGCTCGAGGGGACGGCTGGAGCGTACTCGTTTGATGTCACGAACTCGGCGGGAAAGTACGGGATCGCTTATGTCTGCCCGAAGCCGAAACCGCCAGCGGGATCGGAACCACAAACAGAAAACCCGTCATCAACCCTCGAGTTGAAACAGTTCACACTGGCGAATGCCAACGCCTTGCGATTTGGTTGCAACCTTTACTACAACGGTTCACCTTTCTCGCCTTCACCCACGGCGAAGAAATACAAGCTTTCTGGCAAAATCACCGGTTATGAACCGACAGAGGATGTCGCAGGGCAAGCCATGTCGTTCTCCTACGCTGGGTTCTCACCCGACGCAGCGGGCAATTACAGCACAACCTTGACGGCTGACAAGTACATCCTGTTTGCAGGCAAACGAAACAAGGCCGCCGCTGGAAGCGTTTCCCCAGAACGGTTTAAAAAGTTGATTCTGATTCGTGATTTCAACTTGGATGCAGACAAAACCCAGGATTTTGACTTCACCACCCAAGGTTTCGATCCGGTTGAAAAAACCTTGGGGATCGTTGGCGCACAGGCCGATGAAAAAGTCAGTTACTCGAGTTCAATGTTCCTTGGAACCGGCGCACTGAGCTTCAACGGAAACTATGCAGGCATCCTTCAAGCAAAATCTGTCGCATTGGATTTCCTGCCAGAAAACAAACTTGTGGCGGAAGATTCGTATTTTGTTCAAGTTACTGGCAATCGAACGGTCGGTAAAGACTCGCGCAGTCGAGGTGTTGTCATCAGTAACAAGACGTGGTTTGGCAGCGTGACACTGCCAAAAGAAATCAACGTGGGAGTCAAAGCCTTTGCGCAAACACCATACGTGCGTCCACAACTCACCCTGAGCAACATGCCAAGCAGCGGGTTGCTTGGGGGCTCAATCTATGAAGAGATTCCGGGCACGGCAACGCAGTTCACCAGCAATGCTCGTCGGGCTTGGTCGATTTACGTCAGCACACAATGGTTGGGCAACGCAACAACATGGACCGCGCCAGACTTCAGCGGCTTGACCGGCTGGAACGAGGCATGGGGGTTTAAAAACCTGGCCGATTTCGGTTGGGGTTTCGGCGCTGCGCAAATGAACAAATCGCTGAAATTGCTCAGGGCGGTTACGGGTGATCCTGTCGCCAACTTTGACATCACAAAAGATGATGCCATACAGCTTTACACCGATCTGAGTTACTCCGCCTCGAACATGTCACACCCATCACCAGACAAGACTGCTCCGACCATCACCTCTGCTACGCCAATCTCAGACGGCTTCATCACAACGTTGCCAGTAGATACCAAATTCGAGATCAGTTTCAGCGAGGAAATGGACCAAGCCAGCGTAATCGCGGCGTACCAGTCCGACACGCTGCCCGCCTCGAGCGTGAATTTCTCCTGGAAGTCGCCTTACACGAATGCACCACTCCTGACGCTGGTCATCACGCCCAAAGCGCCACTCGAGCCCAACAAAACGTACTCGTTCACGATTGGTACGGGCGCAAAAGACACATCTGGCAACGCTTTACAGGCCGCCAAAACATACACGTTCAAAACCCCAATCGTTCCATAAACCCTGAACGCATCGGCCCGAGGTTGACAATCAACCTCGGGCTTTTTTATGCCCTGAAAAGCGTTTCGGGCTGCTCGAGCAACTTGCGCAAACTTTGCAAGAAGAGCGCGACCTCGACACCATCAACCGCACGATGATCGGCACTGACGGTCAAACGCACGGTTTTGGCAATCCGAATCGCGCCATCTTGCGCCACGACTTCCTCGAGCACCGCACCGACCGCGAGGATCGCCACGTTCGGCGGCAAGATGATCGCCGAAAATTCTTCGACACCAAACATGCCCAGGTTGGAAATG